>QIJL01000478.1 GCA_003232435.1 Flavobacteriales bacterium
GTACGGATTTTCGATTTATTCGTGATCCTGACAAGATTCGAACTTGTAACCTTCTGATTCGTAGTCAGATGCGCTATCCAGTTGCGCCACAGGACCTTTATTAAAGGGCTGCAAATATATTTCTTTTTACTTTTAACGCAAAATTAGCCAGCCATAATCAATGAACCTAAAAGACTATATCCGCGATGTCAGAGATTTTCCTTCCGAAGGTATCTTGTTTAAAGATATTACGCCCTTGCTGAATAACCCAAAAGCATTCAAAACCGCACTAGATGAAATTCTGGGTTACCTTGACGGAAAGGAAATCGACAAAGTGGTGGGCATGGAAAGTCGAGGTTTTTTCTTTGCCCCGATGTTGGCCCTGAACTTAGACGCCGGATTCGTCCCTGTTCGTAAGGTTGGAAAGCTACCAGTCGAGACGATCAGGCAGAATTATGGACTCGAATACGGTCTGGACACTTTAGAAATACATTCCGATGCGATAAAAAAGGGAGAAAGAGTTTTGGTTCATGATGATGTTTTGGCCACAGGTGGTACCGCAGAAGCGACATGCAAGTTGGTCGAAAAGTTGAGAGGGGAAATTGTGCAATGTAACTTTCTGATTGAACTAGATTTTCTTAAGGGAAGGGAAAAATTGAAATCGTACGAGGTGCGATCACTATTACACTATTAGCCCAGGGCATTTGTGGTAACATAATAGCGCCAACCAATAATTGCCATTTGGAATTTCGATGCCTTGGCAAGATCCAATCTTTTTTTTGAATAAGAAGGAAGTAGCACTTTGTTGACCTTTGCCAAAAATCGAAATAAAGACTTTCTCATTCAATTGATTTATACAAATATAAGTAGAAAGAGCTGCCGTACGGCAGCTCTTTTTTATAGGCCTATATGTTACTACTTATGCCAATATCGTGATCAGTGATATTAGCAGTGCCAATAGAAATTTAGCGAGTACAATCATAATACGGGGTTTTTAGGTTGACCCTCTTTCAAGGGTTGAGTAAATAGTACTCCATACATAATCGATTATCCAAATAAGATAGTTCAGAGCGATGAGGTCTTGCAAATAAAATCTGTTAAATTAATGCATTTGCATACACTTATGTAAGCATAAAAATGTATTTTATTTCAATATTCTTAATTTTATCTTCAATTAAGTTTTAATTTAAAATATAAAGTATCGAATATAGTTTCAGATTATAATAATTGTAGGACCTTTTTAGAGCTTTTTCGAAAACCAAGGGACTTTTTACACTAAAAATGGCCTTTTCGAGCATTTTCATCTTTTAGAATAAAAAGCAGGGTGTCTAAGAGCCTGTTTTGAAATATCTCGATTATTTTCTTATACCCTCTTTTTGCGCATAACTTCGTTAAAATTTTAAACCGTCCGCCTTATTTTAGCTACACCAAAAATAGGGCATAACAATTCTAACGACATATTTCAAAACAGGCTCTAAAAAGTCAATTTAAATTCGTTTGTCAGGTTGAGCCTTTCGACCAAGCTCAAGACAGGCTTTGTCGAAACCGATTGTTGATTATCAACAAGTTAAAGTATTTCGAGGCTCTAGTTTATTATTGCGTTGATAAATTCAATTTTATCGACTAGGGCATTTAAATGCCAATGTTCGGTTGGGCTAAAGCCCAGGTGCTTTTCCTGTCCCACGGGCTTAAAAGCCATGGCAATAGTATTGGAAAATCCATTTTTCAATTGCCCCCGGATTTATCCGGGGGACGAATTTGATCCCGTTAAAGGGGCTTTAGCCCAAAACCCGTAAAACCAAACCAATAATCACCTGTACTGAGCAGTTCGACAAGCTCACTGTATCACTTGTCGAAGTAGAGGGTTTTCAAGAATCATAGCTTCTTTAAACTAGAGCCTATTTCGACAAGCCTGCCTGGCGGAAGGCTCAATATGACATTGAACTATACTTTTTAGACACCCTCTTCATATTTTAAATGGTATAATAATCATTCTTTTTTCATTGTTATTTCCACGGCTCCATCCTTGGCTTTTTTGCCATACTTTTTAACGGCTTGTTCATCTTTAAGTATACTAACGGATTTTATTTTATCCTGATCTATATTTTTCATTTTCTCTTTTGAAGCTTCTTGTCCGTCGATAATGATTAGGGGGCTGCGGTCCGCTCCTCCGACTATAATCTCTCTTTTCTTTAGTTCAATTTCGAGAACACCGCTCTCACCTTTTTTACCGTATTTTTTTTCGGCCGACTTACCTTTTAAAACGGACATCGATTCAATTTCATCGGTTGGTATCTTATCGAATTCTTTCTTTGACATCTCTTTTCCGTCTACTATAATCAAGGCGACTTCCATATCTTGCTGTAAAGCGTTGGGCGTTTGCTTTTGATAATAGGCATGTAATTCTGAAGCCGTCATTTTATCTTTATTTTTTGGGGAGAGCCCAGCAGAAACTTTCCAGGGACTTTTTTCAGTACTATCTTTGATTTCTTTGTCTTCATTGACATTCGCGTTATCGATATTCTCTTGGCCTGCGGTGAATACTGATTTTAGGGGTGTCTCAGAACCGATCAATAACGATGATGGGCTTGCAAATCGACTATTCAATACTGTCAAAGTTGGAAAATCACCCGATTTATCCTTATCATAAACGACTTCATTGAATTTATCATTTTTGATTTCTTTTATGTTATTACCTAGGCCCTTGCTATTTTTCGCGTTTCTTGTTTTGAGTTGGTTAAATGATTTTTCATCATCGGCCACAAAAATTCCGCCATCTTGAAAAGACCCAAAATAGCATCTTTCAAATGGTGGTTCACTTTTAAAATACCCTGTTCCTTCACTTCTTATTTCCAACTCTAAGTCGATAATTTCCCCTTTTGAATTTCTTTTGTGGGTATAAGAAAACTCCCCTCCCTTTTTTTCTATTTTGGATTTGATTTGTTTTAGTTCTGAGTCGGAAGTGTTTTTGTGAACGGAATAAACATCTGCACGGCTAAAATCTTGCCTCTTTAATTTTGGCATTTCTCCCATCTTCAATTCTGTTAGGGTTGTTTCGTCAGTTGTAATAAAAAGTCCGCCTTTTTCATTTTGGCCGAAGTGAATAGTATTGATGTTATCTTCTTCGTCATAATTTCCGGTTACGTACCCACCGTCCCTAACATTATAGGTTACCGAAATGGCAATAATCTGGCCTTCGGAGTTTCTTTTCAAATTTTCAATTGAAAGTTTTCCTTCCTCTTTTTTGATTTTTATTTTCAGTGCCTCTATTTCGTCATCGGATGCTTCCTTTGAAATGGAATAAATCTTTGGGTCGATCAATTTTTGCTCTTGATCTGCACCTATTGTCGATGGCGAAATAGTTCTGATTTTAGCGACCGTCTCCACGTTGAACAACAAAACGAATCCTATTAACAATGGCAAGACCAGACCATACTTTACCGAATTTCTTTTTTTTGATTTCTTTTTGTTCAACATGACGATTCGTTTTTTGACGGAGGAGTTAAAAAATGGATTTACAAAAAGTAAATGTTTTTCCTCCATATTATTCTTGAGCAATAGATATTGGTACTTTTTCTTCGGAATTTCGGTGGACAGGGTGTTGTAATCCGCAATGAATTCCAAGTTTTCTTTTACGTAAAACTTGTAGAGATAAATAAACGGATTGCACCATTGGAAAATCGCAAAAAGATGCACCGCAAGTATATCTACGGAATGATACTGTCTTGAATGAATTTTCTCATGGGCCACTATGGCTTTGATATCTTCTTTGGAGTGACTTTCAGGGTGATAGATAATATAGTTGAAGAATGAAAAGGGCTGCAAGGGTTTAGTGCTTTCCAATACCTTGAATTTTCCTTCCTGCACGATTCGGCTATTTCTAAAAATCTTTCTTAGGGATAAAAGCTGTACTAACAAGCGAATCGTTCCGTAGAGAATTCCTATTACATAGATTACAAAAAGAATCGATGATAATCCGATTTCAGGAACGACTTCATTGGTCGCTTCCGGAACGATTGATTCTACAAGGGGAACATCCAAAGAACGAATATCTACCCATACGGTTTTGGTATACGAAATCAATGGTAAAACAATAGCGAGTACAAGGCCCGATAATAGGAAGTATCTATTGCCGATATGGAATGTTTCGCGGCTCAGAAAAAACTTGTAGCACGAAAGAAACAATAAAATGACCCCAAAGGATTTTAGGAAATAAACAAAGAATGCTTCCATTTATTTTTTCTTTTGAATGAGTTCGATAATCTCTTTTAATTCGTCGACCGATATTTTTTCTTCCTTGGCAAAAAAGGAGACCAAGCTCTTGTATGAATTATCGTAATAATCCGCTATGGTAGAGTTGATAAACTTTTTCCTGTAGGCTTCTTTGGTGATCAACGGAAAATACCTGTGCGTATTGCCAAAAGCCTCATGACCAACGAACCCTTTGTTTTCAAGATTTCGAACAATAGTTGACATCGTATTGTAATGTGGTTTCGCAATGGTGAACTCCGCCAAGATTTCTTTGATAAAGGCTTTCTTTTTTGCCCATAGCACCATCATTATTTCTTCTTCCTTATTGGTCAATTTTTGCATGATCCGAAATATTTTAAGTCAAACATAAGACTGTTTTTTTAGTTATACAACTATTTTTATAGTTATGTAACTATTTTTTTAGTCTACATATTGTAATTGGCTGATATTTCCGTTAAATTAAATTGTTCATCTATATTTGCGAAGACTAAACACTACCAATGCAGAATCTCCTTTATATTGTTATTGGCCTCGCTCTTTTGGTCATGGGGGGCAATTGGTTGTTGAAGGGCGCCGTAGGGCTTTCATTGAGACTGAGCATTCCAAAGATCGTTATCGGTATGACCATCGTTTCGTTGGCAACATCCGCGCCCGAAATGATCGTCAGTATAAGATCGGCTTTGGATGGTTTCCCCGATCTTGCCCTGGGGAACGTAGTCGGTTCAAACATCGCAAATTTAGGATTGGTACTGGGTATCACCCTGCTTTTGGGAAGCATCGACGTACGCAAAAGTTTTTATACCACCGACTGGCCTATGATGATGCTGGCGACCTGTACGTTCATGGGTTTCATTTATTTTGATGGGGAGTTGCGACAATATGAAGGAATTATCATGGTAACCGCTTTGTTCTTTTTTCTGGTGTATTTGCTTCGTTTTCAAAAACCTGCGGTCGAAGAAGAAGTCAAGATGGCAGACGTCTTATTGCCTATGCACAAAACAGCGCTATTTTTAGGTTTGGGCGGGCTTGCACTTTGGGGTGGCTCTGAATTGTTGATCGATGGCGCTATCGGTATGGCCTCGAACTATGGGGTAAGCGAACGCGTAATCGGTATTACTGTAGTTTCGGTGGGCACGAGTATACCAGAGCTTGCAGCGTCGGTAATCGCCATGTTGAAAAAAGAGAAAGCGATTTCCCTGGGCAATCTGGTCGGATCCAATATTTTTAATCTTCTAGCGGTCTTGGGCATTACCTCGATCATTACTCCGATCAAGGTCGTTGACCAAGGGCTGCTTACAAACGATATCTTCTGGATGTTCGGTATCTCGCTTTTGATTCTTCCTTTGGTATTTCTTCCTACCGGCCGGCGTTTGGGCTGGCGAGATGGTATAGTTCTTGTGGTGATTTATTCGACATTCGTATATTTTACGATTACCTAGGTAACAATACCAACTGTGAAACTATATAGGATAATTTTATTTCTTTGGATAACGGGAACCCTAACTGTTTTTGGGCAAAGCGACTTACTAAAGGGAAAACTTATCGATGCCAGTACCATAGAGCCCATTGCGTTCGCTACCATTGCGGTGAAGGGCAAGGCAGTGGGCGTAATTTCAAATGCGGACGGCAGTTTTCAGGTTCCACAAAGATTCAGCGCCTACGGAGATACTTTACAGATCTCTTCAATGGGTTATGAAAAAAGAGAAATTCTGATTTCTACCCTGTCGATAGATGTCCCACGAAGAATCTATTTGCAGCCAGGGCTCTTTGAGCTTGATGAAGCCATTGTCAAGGCAAAAAGGAAAAGACCTCTTTCTGCTCGAAAAATCGTAAGAAGGGCGATAGAAAACATTCCGAAAAATTATCCTTTTCATCCTTTTTCAACCGTTGGTTACTATCGCGATTATCAACTACGGGAAAATAGTTACATTAACCTGAACGAGGCCATACTAGAGGTATTTGATTCCGGTTTTGGAAAGTTGGATAGTACAACCACCAAGGTTCAAATTTATCAATACAAGCAGAATGACGATTTTGAACGCGATACCTTGGCCGATGACCTCTATGATTATAAAAGTTTACGAAAGATCATCGATAATGCCTATCTTTTTAATTATGGGGGCAACGAGTTTACGATCCTAAGGGTGCATGATGCTATTCGAAACTATAATGTAGGTGCATATTCCTTTGTAAACCGCTTTGACCTAGACTTACTCAAAAATCATAATTTCTCAAAAGGCAATAACACACATTTGGGCGGTGAGGCTCTATACACGATCAAGTTCAGAAAAACATATCCGGATTATAGCGCATTTGGCACTTTGTATATCTCGCATGGAGATTATGCTATCCATAAAATGGAATATACCGTTTACGATAACCAAAAAAGGTATCCTCATAAAATAGTGAACAAACACAAAAGTAGTGGTCAGCTACTATTCGAAGTGGTCACTGAGTATCAAAGACAGGGGGGGAGGATGTATCCTAACTATATCTCTTTTCATAACAGTTTCATCTCGCAGGAACCGCCTATTTTTAGGGTGGAATTCATCACAGCTGATTTGAGCAGAAGATGTTTTGTGGTCGAATTTACAAATGAACCTGACGATGACGAAGCAATAGATTACTCAAATTACACGATTGTGCACAAAGGCCAAAAAATACGTTTGAAGTATTCATTGAAATTCAATAACAAGGTTTTCCTATTTCCAAAGATGAAATTAAAGAAGGAGATCGAAATGTTCAAAGAAATAATTCGGGCAAAAACAGTCTCTAGGAGCTTGTTTGAAATTAAGATTAAGAAAATGAAGGATGTCGAGGGAAATGTTCTGAACAAATGGACCAAACGAAACTACGATCAACTCCGTGAATTTTTTGTGCAGCGTGTCAAACCAAACACTTCGATACCCGATGATAATCTATTTATGGATAAAGGCAAACCTATTTTTAAGAACCAACCTATGGTGCGCCCTGATAATTTTGATGATTATTGGATGAACACGCCTTTACAAAAGTTGTACAATAAAAAACCGGCCGAACAATGAAGTCCGGCCAGTGATATGTATCAACACTTCGTGTAGTTATGAGTTATGAGTGCTGAGTTAAAATACTGAAAATCAAATAGTTGTGATATTAACTTACTGTCATCTAACTTCTTGAAAATCAATTATATACAAAAACTTACCGAACTATTGATGTATCTAACAATCAATTAATTTGCCACAGCTTCAATATTGGCGGATTTGACGGTCTCGATAATTCTGCCGGCAATTTTATAAGGATCGCCGTTAGAAGCAGGTCGTCTGTCTTCTAACCAACCTTTCCATCCTTTTTCTACCGTAATAATAGGAATTCTGATCGAAGCTCCCCTATCTGATACACCATAACTAAAATCTGAAACGTGAGCGGTCTCATGAAGGCCTGTCAATCGTTCATCGTTAAAAGCTCCGTAAACCGCCATGTGCTCATCGGTTACTGGTCTGAACGCTTCACAGATTTGTTCGTAGATTTCTTTGGAACCACAAGTTCTTAAAGTAGTATTCGAGAAATTGGCGTGCATACCAGAACCATTCCAGTCACCTTTTACCGGTTTGGGATGATATTCAATATAGTATCCGTATTTTTC
>QIJL01000008.1 GCA_003232435.1 Flavobacteriales bacterium
TGCCCAAAATGGTGTGCAACCCAAAGGACCAGCTATTCTTGATAAGCTTTTTGACCAATTTTCCGTCGTATGAGAATCCCGAAAAAGAGCCTTTGCAGAGTGCAAATGTCCACATCAATTGCACGGTTTTCGAAATCAGCAATAAGAGGACCAACTGAAATAGGCTGATCTGAAATTGCCAATAAACCACAACCGAAATGGTCGCTGCAACCGCGTAAATAATGGTAGACTCCGTAAATTTTTGAAATCTGTTCTGGGCTTTTAGAACAGCTTGTAAATAAATGACAAACGAGGCCACAGTGGCAAAAATGATGTACAAGGCACCTACCTTGAACCAATCTCCATCATAAAAAGCAACCAAATATATCAAGAACAAAATCGCCGCGGCCGTAGCCAATAAAATCTTGGCAATTATGCCGTTCGAAACATAATTCGCGTGACCTGATTCGCGCTGCGGATACTCTTTGATGACCATCAACGAAAAACCGAAATCCGCTACGATAATGGCCAAGGCCGACAAAGCAAATCCAAAACTTAATATGCCAAAGTCATCGACACTCATCATTTTTGAAAGCACTATAAAGACAATGCTTCCGGTGTATAATTGTAAAATTGATGTCAACGTAGACCAGAAAATATTTTTTGATACTGTTGCCATATGGGATCAGTCTATCTGCAGGTTTCCATCAAGCCCCGCCACATAGTTTTTTTTGATGTTAAGTTCCTTTTCCGCCCACCCTCTAACCTCGAGAATTTGAAAATTCCCGGTGCCAGGGCCTTGGCCTTCGGCACTATTTTCCCAAAGCCATTTTGGTGTTGGCCAGAGCGCATAGTCGGGATCGACAGCTTTGTAAAATTCAAGTCCAACTCCGGCCTGACCATGATGTGCCATTTGCACATAATCGGCCTTTAAGTCTTCTGAGGCCGTCTGTTTCAGTAACTCGTTTCCACCCTCAACTCCTAAATCCCCTAAGAAAAGAACCGACTTCGATTTGCTCTCGATTTTAAAGACCAACGAAGAATTATTGATGGCATTTACGGTTATCGAATCATTTTTTACACCGATGATTTTAAGGTCAACCCCATGGCCTACAGCATAGACCTCCCCCTTTTTTACGTCAATTACAGAAATTCCTGATTCGGTAAGATTTTTATTATAATTTGAAACTAAAAGTTGATTGCTAGATTCATATTGAAGTGACCAATCATCATCGAGCTTACTATGCAAAATTCTATCTATTTGTATTTCTTTACGGCTGATCACTTCTTGAAGCACTCCGATATGATCTATATGCGGGTGCGTAATAACCCAAGTATGAACTCGGCCGCCCAATTGTTTTAAGTACCCTGCGACCTTTTCATAAGAGTTCGGCATGCCGCCATCGACCACTATTATCTTACCATCATCCGTTCTGATGATATAGCACATTTGAACTTCAAAATTAAACTGGTCCAGTTGCCAGATTGAAAAATCTTCTTGACGATCAGGGAAGTTTTCAATACGCAACGATTCGAAATCATCGGAACTAGAGCAGGAAAACAAGTTTAAAAAAATAACAAAGCCTAAAAACGGGAAGAATGTTTGGCCAAGAAGTTTCGAAAAAGTCGCTGGTCCCATAATATGACATTTGCCCCTTTACAAAGATCCTAAGATCGATTCTTAAAAGGTTCCGCGTAAAGATAATGTTCGCTAGATAAATTTAGTATCTAATAGGCTCCTTTGTTTTTAAAATGAAGCGTCGTATTTATATCGCTATCGTATCTTTGCGACATCTTAGGTTGCTCGCGACAAGTTATCGAATTATTAAATACTAATTATCTGAACATGGCAAAGCTTGCAAAAACGATTGAGCTATTACGCGAAAAAGGAGCGGGCTATGTGCTGAAAAGGGCGTTATCGAAAATCAAGGGAGAGCGAATGCCCGAACTTGACCGTATCCAACAATTGTTTTCCGATAAATCAGGACTTGAAATCGGTGGGGCTAGCCCCATGTTCTGGGATGAGGGTTTTGCCCCGCTATATAAAGTTATAAAAGGGCTCGATGGATGTAATTTTTCGAATTCCACCATTTGGGAAGGCACCATTGAAAGCGGGAAGACCTATAATTATCACGAAGATAAAAAGGGAACCCAATTTATTTCGGAAGCTACGAACCTGAGTCAAATACCGGACTCAAAATACGACTTTGTCATTTCCTCCAATTGTCTGGAGCATGTCGCCAACCCCTTAAAAGCCATAGAGGAATGGATACGTGTCGTCAAAAAAGGTGGGCTCTTATTTGTAGCCCTACCCAATAAGGAACATAACTTCGATCACAAACGATCTGTAACCCAATTTTCACACCTGCTATCGGATTATCAAAACAATATGGGCGAAGATGACCTGACCCATCTCGAAGAAATATTGGAACTGCACGACCTGAAAATGGACAAGCCCGCCGGGAATCTTGAACAGTTCAAAGAACGATCCCTAAACAATTTCGAGAATCGGGCCTTGCATCAGCATGTTTATGATGTCGCCCTTTTAAAGGAAATCTTCAGTCATTTTGATTTGGAAATTCTTCAGACCAATAAGGGGCTAGACCATATTATTTTGGGGAGGAAGGTTAAGTTGTAAAGATTTGTATTTATTTTAAATACGCTGGGTTAACTTTTACCTCAAGATAAACGAACAATTGCTTCATATACCCGTTTGGAGTTTTCGGCATCATGATATTTATTGAATCGCTTGTTTTTTTCCTTAATCAATTGATGATATTTATCATTGCTCCAGATTTTTGACAAGGCACTGAAGAGTTCGTTCCAATTAGTTACTATCGGACCGGCATTTACATCTTCATAGCGAAAAGGTAGTTGTCGGTTTCCGGTTATATATTCTGTTAAATCAAAGGCAGCAAAAATTACAGGTCTTTCCGTTAGCAAATAGTCGAAATAAATGCTGGAATAGTCGGTTATCAAAAGATCTGCATCCTTTAACATTTCATTGATGTCGGTTACCTCATTGTCCGCCAAATGAATTATTCGTTCATGTTCTTCCCCTTTTGAATCCAATTTATTATCGACGTAATGTGCTTTACTTATCAATACTAGATTCTGTCTCTCTAAAAAAGAGCTTGCCTCTTTGACATCGTAATCAGATAGCCCAAATAAACTATTTGTAACCTCATGGCCTCTAAAAGTAGGCAGATAGTAAAGTATTTTACATCCTTGAAATCTCTTTCGCAATTCTTGATTGAATATGTGCTCTTCTTGGCAATAGAAAACATCGTTTCTCGGACTTCCGGTTTCCAAAATCCGCTCTTCGCTCACTCCAAATGCGGAAGCCAGAATGGGAGTAAAAAAAGGTGCATTCGAAACAATACCATGATAGTTAAATTCGGTAGCAAAAGGAAATAGGTTCTTCACGATTACCCTTTGAAAAAAAGTGTTATAGCTGGAGTATTTATCATCTAGGCCGATTTTCTTAAAAGGACTTCCGTGCCACAATTGTATCCAATGTGCCCCATTGATGAAAAAGCTATTTACATCTCTTTTTCCACAGCTTACGAAGACCTTTTTGGCAATCAAACTGAAATAAATTCCCTTTAGACTATTGGCCAAATGGGAAATACTTCCTTCTGAATTTATCAAATACTGAATTTCTTTGTCTCGTGTAATCCAAATCGGTTTTATGTCTGGATGATTTTTTTGGACATATAGAAAAAGACTTCTGCTGTTGTCGGAATATCGATATCCGTTCCAAGCACCAAAAACCCAAATATTTTTATTTCTAGGAATTAACCTTTGCAGCCACCAAACCGGCAGAAATAAAAGATACAGAAGGTATTTTATTATACGGGTCATTGACTGTGGCTACTTCAAAGGAGATCAAAAAAAATTTGGTATTTTATTTTTCACGCAACTCACTTAGTGTTTGGTTTATCAGTGTCGAAGAGGTTCCTTTGGTATACGGGAAGTAAACAATTTTTACCCCTACTTCTTTGAATCGTTCATCTAACTCTTCCCATTTTTCAGTTTTGAACCAATCATCCCCCACGAACATAATATCGAACTTTAATCGTTGCCACATTTTGAATTTGTCCATATCGTTTTGAGGCACCACGGAATCTACGTGGCGAATATTACGCACAATCTCCATACGTTCTTGATGAGGTATAATGGCCTTCTTGTTCTTATAGGCCACCATCTCATCGCTCGTAACCCCTACGATAAGTTTGTCGCAAAGACCCTTGGCGTTCTTTAAAAGATTTAAATGGCCAATATGGAACAGGTCGTACACTCCTGATGTATAGCCTATTACCGTTTTTTCATCTCCTCTTTGATACATATCAGATTTTTTTATTGCCATCGCCATTCTTTTTCGAAATATTGTCTTTTAAATAGTTCAATATTAAGAAACATCCATAAGACTTGTCCCGCCCTAGGTTCTACTTTGCTCTTATTTAATAATTCTTCCAGAACACCTTGTTTCAACCAAGTACTTTCTGTGAGTAAATCTCGTGCCATTTCTTCCAAATTTTCGAACCATTCAGTTAGCGGAACAGGAAATCCTACTTTTTTGCGCTCAATAATCTCTTTGGGCAAATACTTATAGGAAACTTGTCTCAACAAGTATTTCGGCACATCTAATTCTTCGCTGTATTCATCCGCACTTTTTTGTTTGGCCTCTTTCTCCGCTTCTTGGCTTATCCATTTTAACTTTAAATCGTAAGGTACTTCATTGTAGCAGAACTCTATAAGTTTATGATCTAGAAAAGGCACCCTAGTCTCTACCGAAGTTTGCATAGTAGTCATATCGACCCGTTGCAATAGTCCTTTTACATGATATTTATGAAAGAATCGAAATACGTTCTCTTCGCTGCTTCCATTCTTAAAAAGCGCAATGTTTTTTTGATCAAACTCATCGCGATATTGCTTTGGCGTATCGATCAACTCGTCCCGCATCGAGCGAGGCACATATTCATATTTATCGATTAAATACTGATAAAAACTTTTATCGGACGACTCATTTTTATAGTCAAATGGAGCTCTAAAAATCCTTCCATAACCTCCCATGAGTTCATCAGCCCCTTCGCCAGACAATACAACGGTAATCTTTTCCTTTAATTTGGAAGACATCACGGCTAAAGGTATCTCATTGGGTACGCCAAGTGGTGCATCTTTGTAGGAAATCAAACGTTCCCAGTTTTTCATATAGTCTTCCTTTTGCATCAGAATCTCATGATGTTCGGTATTATATTTTTCAGCTATAACCCTTGCATATTCAAATTCATTGAGCTCCGGAAATCCTATTGTATAAGTGTTTACCCGGTCTTGTTTAGTCAAAGCGGTAATTGCCGTGATAAGGCTTGAGTCGACCCCTCCGCTAAGGTAAGTTCCTAAAGGAACATCCGTTATGAGACGATATTTAATTGCCTTTGTCAGTTCTTTTTCAAACTTGGAAGCTATTTCCTCTTCTGAATACTCTTGGGAAACATTGAATTCATTTGGAAGATCCCAATAAGTGTTTTCCTTGAACGACAAATCTTGTTTAACCATCAAATAGCTTCCGGGAAGCACTTGATATATTTGATTAAAAAAGGAATAAGGTGCCCTGACGTATCTATTCGCCAAATATTCGTCAACAGCGGAATCATTGAATTCGGCAGCAACCAATCCGCTGGCTAAAATTCCTTTTATCTCCGAAGAAAAAACGAGATGGTTTCCGTCGTTAAAATAATAGAGCGGTTTGATTCCCATCCTATCCCTGACCAAAAACATCTGTTTTGTGTTCGAATTGAACAATGCCATCGCAAACATGCCGTTGGCCTGTTCTAAAAACCAATCGATTCCTTTTTCCTGAACTGCACCAAGAATTACTTCAGTATCTGAATCACTGATAAAATTATAGTCCAGCTGCTCGGCAATTTCCTGAAAATTATAGATTTCCCCATTAAAAACGATATGCCACTCTGAATTGGAAGAATGCATCGGTTGATTGGCGATTTCTCGTAAATCAATGATGCTTAGTCGCCTATGACCCAATGCGATTTTTTGATCAACGCTATAAAACGCGCCAGAATCAGGGCCACGATGAACTATGGATTCGTTCATTCTCTCAATTCGAGAATCAAGGCTATCAAGAACTTTTTTGCAATAGATTCCCGCTATTCCACACATATATGCTAATCGTTATTTTGTAGAACGCTCAGACATTTTTTTAGACTATCTCTCCAATACGGAATTTCCATATTAAAAGTTGTTTTGATCTTTGATTTGTCCATCACGCTAAACGCCGGGCGTTTGGCGGGCGTAGGATATGCCTCTGCATTTATGGGAAGCACTTTACAGGCCGTTTTGCTTTCGTCCATGATGGCCTTTGCAAAATCGTACCAACTTGCCACGCCCTCATTGCTGTAATGGTAAGTGCCGAATTCCTCAATATTTTCTCTAATGATCTTGACAATCAATTCGGCCAGGTCACCGGCATAGGTCGGTGTTCCGATTTGATCGCTTACGACGGTCAATATATCCCTTTCGGTACCTAATCGCAACATGGTCTTTAAAAAATTATTCC
>QIJL01000576.1 GCA_003232435.1 Flavobacteriales bacterium
TGCCATCTTCGAATTTCAAAAACGATATCGGTCGGCGTATAGGTATAGTCGAATTCGGCGGTATCTTTCCTGTAATTTCCGGGTGTCATGCTAGAACCCGGCTTTTGCGCACCTTGAACTACGACCTGCCGTACTTGTTTGTCCAACGAAAAGGGGCCTTCCAACCAGCGTTTCATATCAAAAAAACGTATGTCTTCATTGACCAGTTCTTTGTCTCGCTCGCGTTTGTATAATTCCAATAAGGCGGAACCAGATTCGGTAACTGCCGGTAGACCATTCCTAAACCGCAATTTGTTCAGCCATGCAATCGCTTCACCCTCATCATTCGTATTGATCGATGCTTCAACATAGTTCAACAATACCTCTGTATATCTAATATAAGGTGCATCGACCTTTTGAAGATTGTTCGGCCATGATGCCGGTGTATTGGGATCCGAAAACTTTTTGAAGTAATAGCCGGTTCGTGAACCGTTCCAGTCCTCGATAGGCCCTTGACGCGTATCCAGCCCATTGACGATAGTACCGTCAGAAAAAGTGTAAAAACCGGTCTGGATTTCATTGAATTTATCGAATTTGGCCCCATTGACCGGTCTTTCTTTCCAAGGGGCACCATCGTACAAGAAGGTAGAGTAGAAACGTGCTTCACGATTATCGTAGGGAGCTGCGGCATGTGCAGGATTGTTCCAGTCAAAGGGAGTGCCATCTGCAAAATCGTACTTTAAAACCAAGGCCTCGGTCGGAGTCGTACCGGCCCATTCGTGATAGCCGTTTGGCCCTTGGTTCAGGGCAAACATCCCCGGACCTTGCGACCAGCCATCCCCCCCCTCATAGGTTCGTGAGTTAAAACCAAATTCGTCAACTATTCGCCCCCAGATAAAATCTTGATTTTGGGCGCCCTGAAGCCAAATATCCTCATAATTCTGAATGGCCTCTTCTCGAGATGCCGGAGCGCCGTAATCCAATTTATATCCATCAGTGACATCCAGTAATGCTTTGGAAGCCGCCTTGGCCGCTTGCCATCTATCGGTCTGTGAACCACTGGTCCACCCGATTAATTCCGGATTGCTATAGCTTGCGATCGTGGAAACACTAGAGTTTTTGGATGGATCGTGCAAATCGCTGGCCGTATGGGTCAATACCCTAGATTTAAGGGCCATTGCCGTTATTTTGTGTGCCCGCGCCGGACTTACCGGAGCATTTTCCAACAATATAATAGCCTGATCGAGATCGGCAACAATCAGATTGACTGTTTCTTCGAAGGTAGCCCTCGGATTATTCGCTTCGCTTTCTAGTGTCAGGGGCTCGGTAAATAAGGGGATCCCTCCATACTGGCGCATCAATTGTGAATGGTAGTAACCTCGCATAAAATAGGCCTCTCCCAACAATCGATTAAGGGTTGCATCGTCAAAACCCGCTACATTTTCAGGTAATCTAGCGATAGCAATATTGGCAGCTCGAACAAAAGGATACAAATCGGGCCAGCTCATCCAATCCCTATCCAAAAATGTGGAAGGGTCAGGAGTCATTTTGCCTTCGGTATAGCCATCGACCCCGCGCCCCGGGTGGGTGAACACTGCCTGATCGGTATAGGCCTCTGTGGTTTCCTCCTCTGTGAGGACCCCGGCCCAAGTACCTTGATAAAGGTCCAATACCGCTGCTTCCGCTAATTTTAAATCAGACCATACACTAGTTTCAGAGGCTTGGCTCAACGGTTGGGTCTCTAAAAAGTCGTCGTTACATCCTACAATCAGCAGCCCAAAGGCGGCCAAAATCGTGGTTTTTAATCGTTTTTTTCTCATCATAGGTATTTTTAAAAAGTTATTTGAAATCCAAAAGTAATCGTTTGCAGCATAGGATAAATTCCCCCATTGACCGTTCGACCCCCACTAACTCCAAGCGCACCATCTTCGTTTTCGGTGCCATCGGAATTACGACCATTATTCGACAGTAGGCTATTACCAATTTGCAGTACTTCAGGGTCAAATGGATAGTCTGTAATAGTCACCAAGTTAGTACCCGAAATCGAAAGGCGCAAACTTTGGGCTCCGATTTGTTCAATGATACCTTGATCAAAAGTATACCCCATCTCTAAGTTCTTTAATCGGAAATAGTCTCTTGTAATCAAGAAGGCGTCCGTTTGGTTCGAATACCACTGGTCGCCACGATCCGCCAATCTCGGCCCGTAGGCATCGGGGTTATCCAAAGACCAAGCGCGATCACGAACGTCACGCTGAACATTGGCCAGGGTGCCCGACATAAAAGCCCATTCGTATCGACCGTATCCTCCTGTAGCACCGGCCCAATACATGCTAAAATCTAAATTCTTGTAGTTGATCGAAGTGTTCCAACCGAATTGGGTATCGGCAAAAGCACTCCCTCCGGTTCTGGTTTTATCTTCAGGCCCGATAGTACCATCACCGCTGATATCGATCACCCGCGCATCACCAGGTAATAACTCAGGTGTTACCCTGCTATAATCCAAGGTCTCTGCATCGATTTCCGCCTGATTACGAAACACTCCGTCATATTTCCAGAGTATCGGTCTTCCAATTTCCCCACCGGTTTGGCGTTGCCAAGGTCTGTCCTCCAATGGAGGTTCATCGAAAAAGACCACCTCATTATCCGTGTTACTGAAATTAAACGTCGTGCTATAATTGAAATCTTCGTCGCCACCATTGAGCCCCACCGTAATTTCATAACCAGTGTTCGCGAACTCACCAACATTTAATCGGGGAGGGGTGATACCACTATAATCGGGTAAGGTCAAAAAAGGTTGGGTCAGAATATCCTCCCTTGTATTCTTAAAGTAATCGAAACTCAGCGACAATTTGTTGTTCAATGTTCGTAAATCGAAGCCAATGTTCCGCTGGATGGCAGTTTCCCATGTAATGTTCGGGTTGGCCACATTGAGTTCAAATGCAGTGGTAACGATGGTTTCCAGAGCGGTTTGCGACAATTCGTACGCATTTAAATATTGGAAGGGATCCACTTGATCGTTCCCCGTTTGGCCGTACGAACCGCGTAGCTTGAAAAAGTCCAAGAAGGGCAACGCTTTCTGGATAAAGGGTTCTTCCGTCAAGACCCATCCGGCAGAGGCCCCGGGGAAAAATCCAAAACGATTGTTTTCCGGAAATAAATAAGACCCATCATATCTAAAGAGAAATTCCAAAAGGTATTTGTCTTTATAGTCATAGTTCAATCGTCCGAAATAATTCAAGCGGCGAACCTCAAAACCACTACCTGCACTTCGTTGGCCCTCGTTTCCCCCAAGATCCAATTGGGCCAATTCGCTGGAGAGGAAGAAGCGTCGAAAGGCCTCGAAAGACTGTTGCTCCGACTCCTCACGTGTCACCCCGCCGAGTAAATTAAAACTATGATCACCGAACTCCCTTTGAAACGAACCGGTCAAGGTTGCCGTAATATCGGTCTTGGTCGTATGTCTTTGTAGCAAACTTGGATCACCAGGCCCTCTTTGGGCTTCTGTCAAACCTGATGAATTTCGATTGATACCGTCCCATGTGAAAAGTGTCCAGGGACGCTGCCATATTCTACGCTCCCTATTGACCTTGTCATAGGAGACCAAACCTTTGAATTCGAGTCCTTCTACCCCAGGCACCTTATAGGTAAGGCCGATGTTACTTTGAACATAATTATTTTCTGTATCGTTAAAACCGGGGCTGCTGGTCACACGCACGGCCGGGTTGTTTCCGTTTTCGATGTCGGGCCCCAACTCGCCTGATGGCCAAAAGGCAGGGAACCATGGGTACTGCCTAACCAAATCATCAAATATACTGTTGCCTGCACGAGTTGCTTGAGAATTGTTTTCTTGTCGAGAATAGAGCCCTATGTCCAAGCTTAACGACTCACTTATTTTTACATCCAAATTCAATCTGAGATCAAATTGGGTAAACCCTTTAGGTGCATTACTGAAGTTGATATCTTGCCTTAAGAAACCCAATGATGCTAAATAACGTACGTCCTCGGTACCTCCTGATATTTGCAGGTTCTGGCGCGAAATCGGCGCACCTTTGGTGGTTACTGCATCGAACCAATCGGTGTCGGGATACAACCAAGGGTCGGTTCCTGCAGCCGTATTGGCGATTCTATCATTGGTAAAGGTAGGGTTCACCACCTCCCCATTGTCCAAACGCGTATAAGGTGCACCCCGGCCGGCCTGTGCCGTATTCCACTCGCCTACAGGTAATTTGTAGACATTGAGTACGTTTACCAGATCCATATATTCAGCGCCTCGCAACATATCGGGAGTGGAAGTAAAATTTTGTAACCCCACAGTGGAAGTGAGTTTGACGGTAGGCGCACCCACTTTACCGCGTTTGGTGGTTACCAATATAACCCCGTTGGCGGCCCGTGCTCCATAGATAGCGGCAGAGGCATCTTTCAAAACCGAAATAGATGCAATATCGGCAGGATTGATACGGGCAATACCGCCTTCACGAGCTGGTATACCATCGATAACGATCAAGGCCCCCGAGTTGTTAAAGGTGTTGGTGCCACGAACCCGAATAGCAGGAGTATCCGCCCCGGGAACAGCTTGCCCCGTATCTATATAGAGACCCGGCACCTTACCGGCAAGGGCGGCACCTAAGTTGGCCGCGGAAGATTTTTCCAGATCCTCACCGCCAATACTGGAAACAGAACCTGTCAAGGTCGCTTTTTTCTGGGTGCCGTACCCCACCACCACGACTTCTTCTAGTCCGGCTGCATCTTCCAACAGGGTGACGGTAATTTGATTTTCCCCGTTGACCTCAATTTCTTTTGTCGCAAAACCAATATAGGAAACGATCAGCGTAGCGTTTTCATCTTCTACTTCAATGGAAAAATCACCATCAAAATCGGTCGTAGCGCCATTGGTAGTCCCCTTCTCGACAATACTCGCGCCCGGTAACGGGCTACCGTCTTTGTCGGTAATGGTTCCCGAAATAGTAAACTGTACGTTTGCCACGGTTTTGACAAGGGCATTTTTTACCGAAGTTCGGGCTTTTGTCAGGTAAATTTGATTTTCCAATACGGAGAATGTTGTTTTACCCTTGTTAAATACACGTTTTAAGATCGCCTTTATAGGCTCGTCGGTGGCCGAGATGGAAATTTTTCTCTTTAAGTCCACATCCTTGATCTTATAAACAAATCTAAAGTCGGTACTTTTTTCGATCTTATCGATAAAACGTTCGATGGTAGCATTCTCTATGTTGATGGTAGCCTTGTTCTTTTGGGAATAAGTGTTGTTGGCATTCAAAGTGAACAGCGCGGTAAATAATAGTAGCGTGGTTAGTTTCATCTTTAAATCAAAACGAAGTGTTGGATGAATGCCTCTCTTTTGTACAAGAAATTTTTTCATACTTTTATAATGTTTATTTATGGTTGATATTTTCGATCATTTTTTACAATCGGGAAGTGTTCCAGCACTTTCCGATTTTTGCCTTTTTCGAGGCAAATTATTTACTGCTTTGTTCTTCATTGGCATAGACATTTGTTTAGTTGATAGTTATGTTGGTTCCTTCTATTGAATAATCGATTCCATGGGTCAATTTTAAATCTTCAAGCACCTTTTGCAAGCTAATTTGACCGTAACTTGCATTAAAGACTTCGTTCGCAAGACCAATGTTGTTGTTGTTGATCGAAATGTCGTAATGCCGTTCTAATTTTTTGAGTATATTTTCAAAGGTCATATTACGAAAGGCCAGTTCACCTCCGATCCATGCTGTATAGATATCCGTCAACACGGGCGTGATGTTTATCTCTCCATTGTTCCTTTGAAAAGTCCCCTTAAACCCTGGCTCCAAAATGGTACTTCTATTTTTATCGAAATTATCCGATTGTCTATGCATTCCGACAGAACCTTCGATCAACACTACATCGGTTCGGTTATCTTCAGGATAAGAAGAAACATTGAATCGGGTGCCTAGAACGCGTACATTCAATTCATCGGCGTTTACAACGAAAGGATGTAAAGAATCGGTGGATACATCAAAGAACGCTTCACCCGTTAAGTATACTTTTCGATTTTCCCCGTCTAAAAATTTAACCGGGTATTTTAAGGAAGTTCCTGCATTTAAATGCACTATTGTGCCATCGGAAAGTTTTAGATCGAATCTCTTTCCGTATGGAACATTAAGTGTATTGTACACAAGTTCTTCAGTTGAACCCGCTTCTTCATACGAAATTCGACCGCCCATTTGTTGGCCGATCACCTTTCCATTTTTGTTCATCACTTTCTTCGAACCATCTTCGTTAAGAATTTCGATGCTCCCATCTTCAAGTTCGAGCGTTATGGCATCTGTAGGGATTAAAATGGGGTTATCGGATGTTTGATTCTGCCAATAAATGTAGCTGCTGGCAATAACACCGATAAATAGTGCTGCTATCGATACGTATTTTCGCCAAACCTTTTGCCGGGCTCTTCTGGAATATGTCGCTTTTTCTTTTGCGGTTTTCAATACATGTTCAAAGGATAGATCAGAAGCTATTGTTTCTAATTCTTGATGTTCCTTCATTAAATCCAATACATCTTTGACCGAAGGAATATCA
>QIJL01000290.1 GCA_003232435.1 Flavobacteriales bacterium
TCAAAAAGAAGGTGTTCGAAGAAATGTGCGAATCCGGTTTTGTTGGGATCTTCATCTTTTGCGCCCACATGATACATGACCGAAGTGGTCACTACAGGCGCGCCGTTGTCTTGATGTAAAATAACGTGTAGTCCGTTGTCAAGGTCGTATTCTTCGTAGGCCACTTCTTGGGCCGTAAGTGTAGTTGCCGAAATAAATAAGCCAACTACCAAGAGTAGTTTTGTCTTCATATGGTTCTGGTGTTTTGTTCTCTAAGATAATTTGTACTCAAAATGAAAGAAATGTTACACGAATATAATTTTTTTTGGCGTATAAAATTCGGTGCCCAAGGTGCTTTAACAAGATTTTATCGCATAATTATCTGATTTTCCGTAAATTAATGGGCGGCACACGAAATTTGACGTTATGAAAGAATATGCCTTACCCATAAGATTCGGTATTGCCACGAGCGGCTGCCTGATCGCTTATTTTTTGGTTCTTTCCCTTTTTAACCTTCATACCAATCAATTTTTCAGTCTCTTCAATGGCGTTATTACAGCTTTTGGTATTTATGAGGCTATAAAGTACTACAAGTTGAAGGATGAAAAAGCATTTGATTATGGCAAGGGTTTTATGGCAGGGATGGTTACCGGAAGTGTCGCAACCATAATTTTTACCTTGTTTTTCGCCCTATATGCGACCGAATTGAGCGCCGGTTTTCTACAGCAACTCTCAAGCTCTTTTTTTAAGGATTACGAAAATTTCGAAGGAATAGTTTTCGTCACGGTCGCCATCATGGGATTCTCGACTACCGTGGTGCTGACACTATCTTTTATGCAGCTCTTCAAGACATCGAATAATCTCAGGAAGAAATCGACCTAATTGAAATTATTTTTTTGCCTTAGGCACTTAAATAATACCCTTTTCACTGAACTCGCAATGGCATTTGGGCTAAAGCCCAGAAAAATGGTACTGCCCAGGGAACCAAGGCCTAAAGGCCTTGGCAATTGAACTTGGCCTAGGGTTTTTCAATTACCATGGGACTTGCCAGCCGGACAGGCAAGTTTATCCGAGGGGCACAAAGGATCCGAGGTGATATGGGTTTTAGCCCAAGCCCGTTGTATCGGTTAAAAAAGAACCCGCAACAAGGGAAATTGCCGTTATTATTTATGCGCCTAAGTCAATTATTTTTACTTGTCATTCCCTCGAAGGAGGGAATCGATCTGTAAATGGGATTGGTTTTCGAAGAGATATTTATCTCGAAAAACCTCTTGTACATTAACGATTTAGCAGTGAATACTCCTTCCAAATAAACCTTCGGGTTTTTGTCTCTCTCTTTTTCCCTTTGCCGACGTTAAAATTTTAAACCGTAGCTACTGCTATGCTTGAATATTTTGCCTTGGCAAAGAAAAAAATAAATTTCCCAAAATTCTCGAAAGTTTATCTGAAACGAGTATATTTGCACCCGCTTATTGAAAAAAATAAGTGGTCAAAATAAACTAATATACACGCTATGTATGCAATTGTAGAGATGGCAGGGCAGCAATTCAAAGTTGCGAAAGACCAAAAAGTGTATGTTCACCGTTTACAGACAGAAGAAGGTAAAAAGGTAACTTTTAACAATGTACTTCTTTTGGATGATGGTAAGAACATTACTATTGGCGCCCCGGCTATAGACGGCGCGGCTGTAGAGGCCAAAGTCGTGCAGCACCTTCGAGGTGACAAAGTGATCGTCTTTCATAAGAAAAGACGAAAAGGTTACAGAAAGAAAAACGGACATCGCCAGTCATTGACCGAGATCGTTATCGAAAGTATCGTTGCTAAAGGAGCCAAGAAAGCAGCTCCTGCCAAAAAGGAAGCAGCGCCCAAGAAGGAGGCTGTGAAAAAGGCGGCGGCTCCGAAAGCAACAGCCAAACCAAAAGCAGCACCTAAGAAAGAAGCCGCGCCCAAGGCCGAGGTAAAACCAAAAGCAGCTCCTAAAAAGGCAACTGCCAAAGTAAAAGCTGACGATCTGAAAAAAATCGAAGGTATCGGTCCGAAAATCGCTTCTACTTTAGTAGCAGCGGGAATCGCGACTTTTGCTGATTTGACAAAAGCCAAACCGGCTAAAATTTCTGAAATCATTGCCGACGTTCGCGGAAATCACGTGACCGACACTTGGCCAGCACAAGCTAAATTAGCTGCTGCGGGCAAGTGGGATGAATTGAAGAAATGGCAAGACGAATTAGACGGCGGTAAAGCATAGTGAATTAGTAATAAAACAGACCCTGAAACAAGTTCAGGGTGAAAATAATATATCATGGCACATAAAAAAGGTGTAGGTAGTTCGAAAAACGGCAGGGAATCGGAATCGAAACGTTTGGGTGTTAAGATTTTCGGTGGCCAAGCTGCAATTGCCGGTAACATTATCGTTCGCCAGCGCGGTACAAAGCACAACCCTGGTGAAAATGTGTATGTGAGCAAAGATCATACATTGCACGCCAAAGTTGATGGCATTGTAAAATTTCAAAAGAAAGCTGGTGGAAAGTCTTATGTTTCCATTGAGCCGTTTCAGGCTTAAAAGACATTTTCTTTAAAATAATAAAACCCTCTCTGGAAACAGAGAGGTTTTTTGTTGAAATGTTCTATGTAATTTTATTCTATTAAGACAAGGTATTTTAAAAACCTAAAACTCTTACCAGATGCTGAACGCCACAATCAGGAATAAAATCATTCAAGTTTGCGATAGTAAAATTGCTTCTAAAGGTTCAAATGTTGGGTTATCATTTTATGCTTTTTTCGCTAATAAAAATGACAACCCTGAATTGTTGATGGAAGTAGCCCAATGGTGGATATTGGAAAATAAATTAGATCATTTCGAGAAAGCGATTAAGATAAAAGAATTGGTAATGTCCGATTGAGCGCAAAAAAACCCTCACATCACCGCAAGGGTTTTTCATATCTTGAATACCAACTCTTCGACGGGCTCAGAGTGACAAGAATCTAATACCTATAATACTCCGGCTTATAAGGCCCTTCGACTGTTACGCCAATATATTCGGCTTGATCCTGATTCAGCTCTGTTAACTCGGCACCCAAACGTGATAAGTGGAGTTTGGCCACTTTTTCATCAAGATGTTTAGGTAACATATACACATCGTTTTTGTAGTTGTCGCTATTTTTCCAAAGTTCGATCTGTGCCAGCGTCTGGTTTGTAAATGAATTACTCATCACAAAACTTGGGTGACCAGTGGCGCAGCCCAAATTCACCAATCGACCTTCGGCCAAGATGATGATATCCTTTCCGTCGATGGTGTATTTATCGACTTGAGGTTTGATCTCGTCTTTAGTGTTACCATAGTTTCCGTTTAACCAAGCCATATCGATCTCATTGTCGAAATGCCCGATATTACAAACGATGGCCTTATCCTTTAAAGCTTTGAAGTGCTCTGCCCGAATAATATCTTTATTTCCGGTAGTGGTAATAACGATATCGGCTTTTCCGATAACGGTTTCCAATTTTTTGACTTCAAAACCATCCATACAGGCTTGAAGTGCACAAATAGGGTCGATCTCGGTAACAGTGACAATGGCACCGGCACCGTTAAAAGATGCTGCGGTTCCTTTACCAACGTCTCCGTATCCTGCAACGACGATACGTTTTCCGGCGAGCATGGTATCCGTTGCACGACGGATCGCATCCACAGCGCTTTCACGACATCCGTATTTATTATCGAATTTCGATTTCGTAACCGAATCGTTCACGTTGATCGCTGGCATTGGCAATGTTCCATTTTTCACACGCTCATACAAACGATGAACACCTGTAGTGGTCTCTTCTGAAAGTCCTTTGATTGCCGCGGCCAATTCAGGATAATCATCTAAAACCATATTGGTCAAATCGCCACCATCGTCCAAAATCATATTCAATGGTTCGCGATCTTCCCCGAAAAATAAAGTCTGTTCGATACACCAATTGAATTCTTCCTCGCTCATACCCTTCCAGGCATAAACGGGAATTCCCGCAGCGGCGATTGCGGCAGCGGCGTGATCTTGAGTAGAGAAAATATTACAAGAGCTCCAGGTCACGTCTGCACCCAAGGCTATCAAAGTTTCTATAAGGACCGCAGTTTGAATGGTCATGTGAAGACATCCCGCGATACGGGCACCCTTAAGGGGCTGCTCGTTTTTATACTCCTCGCGAAGAGACATTAGTCCGGGCATTTCGGCCTCGGCCAAGTTGATTTCTTTTCTTCCCCAATCGGCCAAGGAAATATCCTTTACTTTATAAGGCACATAGGCAACAGTTTTGGTGCTCATATTCTTTTTTATTTTTACTTTCGTTAGAAGGCGTTTTTTTGCCTGTTTGCAAACGCAAAGTTACGAAATCCTTAAATAATTCAATGCCTCTTTACAAAACAATAAATGTCGGTTCGTCGATAAAACTGCACGTTTGGAGGATCGAAGAATCTGAATCTGAACTGGCGAAGTCGGTTGAATTGACCCCTTATTGTCAAAAAAGAATGAATGGGATGAAGTCTGAAATGCATCGCAGGGGCTTTTTAAGTATCAGGCATTTACTGGCGGAAGAAGGTTACGAAGATGCGGATCTCTTTTATGACGAGTTCGGAAAACCACATTTAAAGGATGGCAAAAAAATATCGATAACCCATTCGAACAATTTTACCGGAATTATCGTGAGCGATGAGCTGGAAGTTGGAATCGATATCGAAAAACAGCGCGATAAGATTTTACGCATAGCGCACAAGTTTACACCTATAGAAGAAGATAGGACTATTGCCAATTCCGTCGCCCTGATCCGTAAGTTGACCATTGTCTGGGGCAGTAAAGAATCATTGTATAAAATTTATGCTGAGCCTGGGCTCAGTTTTTTGCGCCACATAGATATCAAAGATTTTTCGATGGCCGACGGAAAAACATCTGGAGAAATATTATATAAAGGAAAGACTTCCCATTATGACATTTCTTTTTTAGAGTTCGAAGGCTTTACTTTGGTCCATGCTGTTGGAAGTTGATAGGTTTGTTGTTTTATTTCCATAGACCATAGACCATAGACCATAGACCATAGACCATAGACCATAGACCATGAACATTTCAGTAGAACTTACTTTTTCTCCCCTCCAGGATGATTTCGAAGAACACATTATCAATTTTATTAAAAAACTCAGGGCGTCTGGACTCACAATTTTAGAGAATCCGCTGAGCACGCAAGTTTTCGGAAGTTATGATTCCGTAATGGCAGTTTTAAATTCTGAAATTAAAATTGCCTTTGAGTTGATGGATAAAGGCCTCCTCTATATAAAGATAGTAAAATCGGATCGCAGCGACTATGAGTCAAATTTTTGATTTCTTTTTAGATGCCTATCGCGGCAAAGAGACTTACATAATTATTCTTGAAGCTATCGTTTTAGTCACGGGTGTCATGAGTGTTCGGTATGCCAAAAAGGAAAATATACTTGTTTATCCGACAGGTCTTGTTGCGACTGTAATTACCGTTTATCTTTTTTTTAGGGATGGATTGCTAGGCGACATGATGATGAACTTTTATTGGTCCGCGATGAGTATTTATGGGTGGTGGAACTGGTCTAGGAAAAAAGACAATAAGAAAATCGTGCAGATTTCAAGAACAACTCCCAAAGAAAAATTAATCGGAGTCGGATTGTTTTTGGTGACCATGGGTGTGAACTATGGCGTATACAAATGGTTCGGCCATGAAATCGAACCTTCGAATTACATCGACATTTTCACTTCCGGCTTGTTTTTTACCGCGATGTGGTATATGGCACTTAAGAAGTTGGAGAACTGGACCCTTTGGATAATCGCCGATTTGATTACAATTCCGTTATATGCTTATCGCGGATGGGGTATGCTATCACTACAATACATTATATTTACGATCTTGGCCATTCAGGCTTACATTGCATGGAAGAAAAGTTTAGACAAGCGCCTTCTGATATCATAAAAGTAGTTCTTTTCGGCCCTGAATCTACAGGGAAAACTACTATATCAGAACAGTTGGCAAGACATTACAATACAGTTTGGGTTCCCGAATATGCACGCGAATATTTGCAAGATAAATGGAACAATGAGCGAAAGACCTGCGAGCCACATGATTTGCTTCCGATCGCAGAAGGTCAGATGAAATTAGAAAATGATTCGACCAAAAAGGCGTCCAAAATCCTTATTTGTGATACCGACTTGCTTGAAACAAAAGTTTATTCTGAGGCATATTACGTAGGGCATTGTAATCCGATACTCGAAAAGCATGCCTTGCAGAATCAATACGATCTATATTTGTTGACCTACATCGATGTACCCTGGGTGGGAGATGATTTGCGTGATAAGCCCAATGAGCGAGAATATATGTTCAACTTTTTTAAGAGTACATTAGAAGAAAATAATCGAAAATTCATTACTTTAAAGGGAAATAAAAAAAAGCGACTTACCACCGCTATACAACACATTGACAAACTACTAAAGAACCGATGAACCTTACCGAGACCGATCGATTATTATTGGAACAAAAAGGAATTTCAAAAAACAAGGTGCTCGACCAAATAGCGACCAAATAGAAACTTTTCGAGATGGAATTCCCTTTGTGAAACTGCGCAGCGCGGCAATCGTAGGTGAAGGGATATTAAAATTTTCTTCTGAGGAGGAAAAATCGTTAATCATAAAATTTGAAGGTCATCGACAAAGTAAATCGCTTCTAAAATTTGTTCCGGCTTCTGGGGCAGCTTCTAGAATGTTCAAGGCCCTTTTCAATTTTTTGGATAAATACGAACCATCTCAAGAAGACCTCGATAAATATTTGAATCGCACTGGTGATAGCGAGATGCAAAAGTTTTCCGAGGGCCTGGAAGACTTCACGTTTTATGAATTGGTGAAAAACAGAGTTGGTAATTTGGCTTCCTCTAAAGGAGAAGAACTATATCGCTTTGTTAATGAAATGATGTCTGAAGACGAGTTGAACTATGGTTTTTATCCGAAGGGGTTACTTCCTTTTCACAAATATGAAGGCCATGCTGCAACTCCGTTTGAAGAACACCTCAAAGAATCTGTAGCTTATGCAAGTGCAAATGGTTCTGCTAGATTACATTTCACGATTTCAGAGCAACACGATGAAATGTTCTCTAAAGAATACGAGAGTTGTAATGCGCGAATAGCAAATTCTTGGGATACCACTTTCAAGGTGGATTATTCGAATCAAAAGCCTGCCACCGATACCATAGCAGTAGATCTGCATAATAGTCCTTTTCGCAACGACGATGGCTCATTGCTTTTTAGACCTGGTGGTCATGGGGCCTTAATCGAAAATCTTAATGATCAGGATGCCGACTTGATTTTTATCAAGAACATAGATAATGTAGCAGTAGATAAATATTTGGATGATATAGCGGAAAGCAAAAAAATATTGGCCGGATATTTAATAAAGGTGCAAGAAAAAGCTTTTACTTATGCCAAAGTTCTAGAGGATGGCAACCCAAGCGGGGAAGATCTGGTCGAAATCATGGAATTTCTTGAGAAGGAATTGAATGCACATTTTTTGGATTCGTATTCCGGCTTCAGTATTTCAGAGCAGATTTTAATACTTCAAGATAAGCTCAGCCGACCCATTCGCGTGTGCGGTATGGTCAAAAATGAGGGCGAACCCGGTGGCGGACCTTTTTGGATTATCGACGCCAAGGAGCACATTTCTTTACAGATTATAGAATCGGCACAAATCGATATGTCAGATTCACGTCAGGTAAACATTCTGCAAAATTCAACGCATTTTAATCCGGTCGATTTAGTATGTGGAGTTCGTAATTATAAAGGAGAGAAATACAACCTTCTGAATTTTGTTGATCCGAAACAGGGTTTTATCGCCCAAAAGACGAAAGACGGAAAAGAACTTAAGGCTTTAGAACTTCCCGGACTCTGGAATGGTGCCATGGCTTTTTGGAATACCATTTTCGTAGAGGTACCACTGATAACTTTCAATCCTGTAAAGACGGCAAACGATTTGCTGAAACCCGCTCATCAGGGCAAATAAGAGCTTGATTTTTTTAGCGTATCAAAAAAGTGTGTAAAGCTTACACACTTTTCTCCTTTTTTACACACGAATATACACTTTATCAATATCTTATTAGCATTGTAATAAATTGATAATCAATAATCTATAATATATTTTAAGTATAATAATCCATTGGCATTGTTTTTCCGTATATGAGAGTGATTATCAAAACAAATACAAATATTAATAATTTAAAGTAGAACACAAAATGAAAAAATTAGTATTAGTAACAGTTATGTCTCTAGGAAGTCTAACTGCATTTGCACAAGAAGAAGAAACTAAAGTTGTTGCTGAAGAAGCTGTTGAAGCTGTAACCGAGGAGGCTGTTGAAGCAACTGGGGCGGTAACTGAAGAAGCTGTTGAAGCTGTAACTGAAGAGGCTGTTGAAGCTACTGAAGAAGCTGTTGAAGCTCAAGATGGTTTCAACGAAGTAACTTTGGAAGAAGTTCCTGAAGCTATCACTGCTGCTTTGGAAGCTGCTCACCCAGGAGCAACTATTTCTAAAGCTTACGTAAACGAAAATGCTCAGTACAAGTTGGAAGTAGCCAAAGAAGATGGCGAAACTGCAGAATTGTATGCTGACGCCGAAGGTAACTGGATTGAAATGTAAGCGAAAAGCTTATATTGAAAACCAATTATTAGTTCCCAATAAAATTGGCCTCCGCAGCAGAAGCGGAGGCTTTTTTTATACAAGAGAAATATCGGGCTTCTGGTTGAGCTGTTTATCACAAGACTATTTTCCCAATTCGATTTCCCTTTTAATCCAAAGAACTGTCCGATGCGTATATTTTATACGTTTTTAGGGGTGTATTATACACAATTACACAGTGTATTTTTGGCGTATTTTATCTAAAATATTGAGAATCAATCATTTAAATATATATCACTAGTTTGGTACTATATTTTCTATATATAATTCAAGTTTAACTATTAATTAAAGAATATCATGAAAAAATTATTTTTTGTATTGGCCTTAAGTATGGGAACAATGACTGCTTTCGCTCAGGAAGAAGTAACAGAACAGGCTACTGACGCCACTGTTGAGGCTGTTGAAGAGGTTGCTGCTACGCAAGACGACTTTTCTGAAATCGCTGCCGAAGAATTACCAGAAGCCGTAACTGCCGCTGTCGCAAAGAACTACCCTACAGCTAGCATTGACAAAGCTTTTGTCAATGAGTCGAAGCAATACAAGTTGGAAGTATCTCTAGAAGATGGTACTGCCGGCACTTTGTATGCTGACGAGAACGGAAACTGGATTGAAATGTAATAACTTGAGTTATTTGTTTTGTATCAAGTTGGTTTGGTCAGAAAGGGGTTGCATTTGCAACCCCTTTCTATTTCAATGAAATAGTATTCTTGTCTTTTACAAGAATACGTAATTGAATTGACCCCGACGAAGGAGGGGTCTCTTCCGCTTAGCATTAAATCTTATAAAAGTACTTATTGAATTGACCCCGACATTTTTCGTCGGGGTCTGGGTTTAATACCTCGATCCTTGGGTAGATTCCTATTAATGGGTCCAGTCCGCCAATTGGCGGATGGGGTTTAATACCTTTTATTTTCAAGCACCTCTCTTCCAAGAATACTTACTCTACCGCATTTCGTCAGGGGGCATCTTATATTTCAGCACAACTTTCTGGAAAAAAACCCATATTAGACATCGTTTCCCCTAATTCTAGCATATTTTTTGCAAACCAACCCTTTGGTCGATCAATTGCTCTTTTTAGTATTATTTTAAGTCCCTGACAGCTTTCTTAGGCTATATTTACGTACATAAGTAAACAAGTACGTTTTTATGCCAAACATCTTGATAATCGAAGACGATACTGCCTTCTGTCAAATGCTGCAAAAGTTTTTGTCAAGAAAGGGGTATGTCGTGCAAACCAGTTTTACGGCACCTGATGCGAAAGCTAAATTTGAGAAATACGATTTTGACGTCATACTAACCGATTTAAGGCTACCTGATTACGACGGAATCCAACTTTTAACCGAAATCAAGGAGAAGAATAGCAAAACTCAAGTGATTCTGATGACAGGCTATGCTGAGGTTGGCTCTGCTGTAAATGCCATGAAAAAGGGAGCCTACGACTACATCTCTAAACCCTTTACCCCAGATGAGATTGTTATGGTCATCGAGTCTGCTTTAAAAGCGGAGTCCGGCCAAAATGAAGAATATAAAAGGTCTGAATCAAAATCGACCTCGGATTATTCTTCAAAAAGTGAAGAAGATGTTTTGGGAAACATTGTTACGGGAGTAAGCGAAGCCTCGAAAACACTTGAAGAGTACATCAAACTGGTAGCTCCAACGAACATGTCGGTATTGATTACGGGTGAAAGTGGCACCGGAAAAGAGGTAACCGCAAAGGCCATTCATGACAATAGTGCCCGCAAAGATTATGAGTTTATTGCAGTTGACTGCGGCGCTATCCCTAAGGAACTGGCGGCAAGTGAGTTCTTCGGACATATAAAAGGAAGTTTCACTGGTGCCGTAGAAGATAAGATAGGAAATTTTGAAGCTGCAAATGGCGGAACACTTTTTCTTGATGAGGTCGGAAACCTTTCTTACGACAACCAAGTTCACCTTTTACGTGCTTTACAGGAAAGAAAAATCAAAAGGGTCGGTAGTACTAAGGAAATCGATGTCGATTTACGAATCATCACTGCTACCAACGAAGATTTGAATGAGGCTGTTGACAATGGTACCTTTCGTGAAGACCTCTATCACCGATTGAACGAGTTCTCGATACAAATCCCTTCTTTGGAAGAGCGGTTTGAAGACCTGATTTTGTTCGCCGACCGTTTCTTGACCGAAGCGAACGAGAGTCTTGACAAAAATGTTCATGGTTTCTCAACTGAAGTTTGGGAAGCCTTCCAAAAATACCAATGGCCAGGGAATCTGCGCGAACTTAAGAATGTTGTGAAAAGAGCCGTTCTTTTGACCACCGGTGAAGAAATTCTATTGAACGCATTGCCAAAAGAAGTGGTTGATCCTGCCGCCAAAGATTCCGTAGTTGAAAATTTTTCCAAGGCTGAATTTGAAAAAGAACGTATTATCAAGGCGCTAAAAAAGACCAATTTCAACAAATCTAAAGCTGCAAAATTATTGCAGGTAACAAGAAAAACGCTTTACAACAAGATCAGCCACTATAAGCTTGATTTTTAATCAAACGCCTCTCTAGGGCGGCTACCAGCACACTTACATTTTCCCTTAGTTTATCCATATCTTTTTGCAAGACATATAAATTCGAACTTGACTCTTTCAAAAGCTCGAAACGCTCCAATATCAAAACGCTCGATCGAACCTTTAACTGCCGGAACATAGGAAGCATCCGGTGCGCTACATGATTGATTTGGTCATGGTCAAGATTGTTGACCGTATCTTCCAACAATTGCATGTTGGTCTTTGTATCCATCAAAAATGTCTGTAACACTTCTTGTATTGCATCCTCGTTCTTCCCTAAGAAAGAATAGATAAAATCAAGACTATAAGGTTCCGCGCTTGAATCTTTTATAACGAATGGTTTCCCTTTAACGGGATTTTTTTCAGGGATTTTTTGAGTTTCGATACCCATCAATCTCAATACGGTGACCAACTCATCTTTAGAGAAAGGTTTTTTGATCACTTCGGCGAAGCCAAGTGAGGTGTAGGCATCTTTTTCTAGATCTCTTCTACCGGTCATCGCTATTATGGGCTGTTTTTTATAATGCTTATAATCTCCAGACCGTAGCTTCTGCAATACTTCGAATCCACTTATCTGGGGCATTTGAATATCGGTAAGTACAAGGTCATAGGCCAAATGAGAGTCTGTGTCCACTTGCAAAAAGTTGGTAAATGTGTGGGCGGTAATGCCCATACTTTCAGCGAGTTCTTTGAGCATGCGCAAGAGGGAAGTGTCGTCATCAATAATCAACATTCTCAACTTTGGCACCATGTACGGTGCCTTGCTTTCTTGTTTTTCGACTTTCTTTGTGATTTGTAATGGGAGTTCTAGGCTAAATGTACTTCCTTTTCCGACAGTGCTTTCGAGACTTAAAGAGCCCTTCAATAATTCTGCCAGCTTTTTCGAAATGGTCAATCCGAGGCCATAACCCCCATATTTTTTATCGGTATTTGATTCGGCCTGCGAAAACTCCTTGAATATAAGTTGTTGTTTTTCCTTGGCGATTCCGATTCCAGAATCTGTTACATCGATTTGCAAGACTACCGCTTTGCCCCTTTTCGATTTTGTCTTGGCCGAGATTTCAATGTAGCCTTCTTCGGTAAACTTGAAAGCATTGCCGATTAGATTGGTTAGGATCTGACGAATTCTAAAAGGATCGCCCAAGTAAGTTTTTTGAAGACTTTTATCAAGTTTTAAATGCAACTTTAATTTTTTGCCCTTTTGCAGTTCTTGTATGTTTTCGGCGGTTTCTTGAATAAGATGGGCCGCTATAAAAGGCACTTTTTCAATATTTAGCTTACCAGCCTCTAATTTCGAAAAATCCAAAAGATCGTTTACCA
>QIJL01000383.1 GCA_003232435.1 Flavobacteriales bacterium
TCTATAAAGATAAATACGACTGGGGCACTTTTGAGAACCTGTATCAAGACAATAATGGCAACGGAAGTTTGTTGGGCGACAGGCTCAGTGATAATAACGAGCTTCGAAGACAAGTAAATGTCTTCGGCTTTTTTAGTTTACCGGTAACCGAAAAATTTAACGCTCAATTGGGCCTTAACATCAACAATACCAATTATGATTTTGAAGATTTGTTCAATTCCGGAGCGGAAAATAAAAGTGCCGAACGAAATTTCAAGACCATTTTTCTCCCTAGTTTGAATCTGGATTATGCTTTTTCGCCAAATCAAAAAATCTATGCGAATGTTAGCCGGGGGTATTCGAATCCGAGTTTGGAGGAAACCCTTACCCCTGATGTGATATAAAACAGGAAATAGGCACGAACTATGAATTCGGAACGGAATTGCTTTTGGCCAACAGAAAATTAAAAATCGAATTGGCGATTTATCGAATGGACATTAAAAACCTTTTGGTAGCACAACGGGTCGGCGATGATCAATTCATTGGCAAGAACGCCGGAAGCACCAAACATCAGGGCATCGATTTAGATCTGAGCTACAAAATCAAGCTGTCATCGACGTTCGACATTTCTCTTTTTTCGAACTATACTTTAAGTGATCATAGTTTTGTCGAATTTATTGATGGGGACAACAACTATTCGGGCAACCCCCTGACCGGAGTACCCAAAAACCGTTTGAATACTGGTATTCAAATGATATCGACCCATGGTTTATACTGGAATACCACCTTGCAATTCGTTGATGAGATTTCCCTTCGCGATGAGAATACCCTTTACAGTGATGCTTTTACAGTCCTAAATACTAGAATCGGATATAAAAAGGAGTTTTTCAAAGGATTTACCGCCGGGCTGGATTTTGGCATCAACAACATCGCCGATAAGAAATATGCCCAATCGGTCTTGATCAATGCCGGAAGTTTTGGGGGTAACGAACCGCGTTATTTTTATCCTGGAAACGATCGGAATTTTTATGGGGGTCTGAAACTGACATTTCAACTTTAAAATACTGAACTCGTCTTGAGTTATTGTTTGGAACCGAGAATGAAGGCTTTTGTACCCTGATGAAGTCATTTTTTGGTTGCATAGCTGTAGCTACGGAAGCTAAAAATGGCAAAATCAGGGTGCAAAATGCGAATTCGCAGGTAAAATAATAACTCAAGACGAGTTCACTACCCCATCTTCATCAACCACGATTTCATGTCAACTTCTTTATGGATAATTGCTTTGATCGATGAAATGTCGACACGTTCTTGATCCATGGTATCGCGATGGCGAATGGTTGCGGTCCGGTCTTCTAAAGATTGATGGTCTACGGTTATGCAGAAAGGTGTTCCGTTGGCATCTTGTCTTCGGTATCTTCGGCCCACGGCATCCTTTTCATCGTAAAGCACATTGAAGTCCCATTTAAGGTCGTCAATGATTTCTTTGGCGATTTCCGGAAGTCCATCTTTTTTGACCAATGGGAAAACAGCAGCTTTGGTAGGTGCAAGAACAGCCGGAAGTTTCAATACGGTTCTGAAAGTTCCGTTCTCCAATTCTTCCTCTTTTAATGAATTTGAAAAAACGGCCAAGAACATCCTGTCTAATCCGATGGAAGTTTCCAGAACATAGGGTACATAACTCTCTCTAGTTTCGGGATCGAAATACTGTAGTTTTTTACCGGAAAACTCTTCATGCCGAGACAAGTCGAAATCGGTGCGTGAGTGAATTCCCTCTAACTCCTTGAATCCGAAAGGAAAACGAAATTCTATATCAGCGGCCGCATCGGCATAATGGGCCAATTTTTCATGATCGTGAAAACGATAGTTTTCCTCTCCTATTCCAAGGGAAAGGTGCCACTGCATTCGCTTCTCCTTCCACCTATCATACCATTCTTTTTGGGTACCTGGTTTGATGAAAAACTGCATCTCCATCTGTTCGAATTCCCGCATTCTAAAAATAAACTGGCGGGCAACGATTTCATTTCGAAAAGCTTTTCCGGTTTGCGCAATTCCGAAAGGTATCTTCATACGCCCAGTTTTCTGAACGTTCAAAAAGTTCACAAAAATACCTTGAGCTGTTTCTGGCCGAAGATAAAGGTCCATCGCACTTTCTGCCGTAGCTCCCAGTTTTGTACCGAACATTAGGTTGAACTGCTTGACATCCGTCCAGTTTCGAGAGCCTGACATTGGGCAAGCGATTTCAAGCTCTTCAATCAATTTTTTGACATCCACCAAATCTTCCTTCTCCAAAGACTTGCCTAATCTTTTTAAAATCGATGATGCCTGTTCTTGATAACCTACCACTCTAGGATTGGTGGCCAAGAACTGTTCTTTATCGAATTTGTCACCAAAACGCTTAGAAGCCTTAGCAACTTGCTTTTCAATCTTTGTTTCTATTTTGGCTACATGGTCTTCGACCAAAACATCGGCACGGTATCTTTTTTTAGAATCTTTATTATCGATCAGCGGGTCGTTAAAAGCATCAACGTGACCTGAAGCCTTCCAAGTTGTCGGATGCATAAAAATAGCGGCATCGATGCCAACAATGTTATCATTGAGCTGCACCATGGCCTTCCACCAGTACTCTCGTATGTTCTTTTTAAGTTCAGCGCCGTTTTGCGCATAGTCATACACTGCGCTCAGCCCATCATAGATCTCACTTGACTGAAATACGTAACCGTATTCCTTTGCATGTGAAATTACTTTCTTGAAATCATCATCCTGTTTTGCCATTTGGCAAAAATAGAATTTTAGAAACTAAGTGCGATAAATTATTTCAAACGAAATTCGGCGGTGGAGAGAAGCTTGTCATTTTCGAAAACATTAAGGGTATAGGGGCCGCCCTCTAAAGATCCTTCGGGCAAGGTAATATAGTCACAGATTTCCGTTTCTTCCCCGTTGAACAAAAGTTGAACTCTTTTGCTATAAACATTGCCGTTGACGGAAATCGTATTGGCGTTATCTTCAATGATACGCATATTCGGGCCCAAAAACTGAAAATAAATAATCTTTTCCTGACCTCTCGATTCGGGATCTGGTTCAATGGTTACGCAGCCACGAAGTTTTTCGACTATTGAAGCTTTGTTGGTTTGAATCGGGTCGCGCCCGCCTTTTAATCTATAACCATGCCCTTGTGTCAGTGAATTATCAATAACCAAGTATTTCTTTTTCTTTAGTTCTTCGTTGAGTTCTTGGCGTTTTTTTCTTTGCAACGACTCTGCCCTGGTCAATTGATTTCTAGCCTCTTGTAGAGATTTGATTTCGCCTTGACTCTTTTCGTATTTTTCAGCAAGTATCATATTGTCATACTTGAGAAAATTATTCTTGAGCTTCAGACTATCATTCCTTGCTTCAAGTCTTCGAAGTTCGGTTTTGAATTCGCGAAGTTTTTCGACTGTAAAGTTCAACCTGCCCACTGAATCTTCCAATTGTTGTACCTGATATCTCGATCTTTCAAGTTCAATCTCATCAACTTCATTACGAGAGGCGAGCCTATTTATATCAGCCTTCATTAGAGTAATGTCTTTAACCAGTAGTTCTTTTTCATTCTCTAAAAAGGCGATTTCACCCTGCGATTGCTCAAAACTGTAGTAAAAAGCGATTAAAATCGCTATAATCACAGCAATTAAGGCAGCAAGAATTGTTTTGTAGTTGAATTTTCTATCTTGGGTGTTCATTAAGCGGAATCTTAATAAGTAGGCTGCTTTTTATAGAATTAAAATAGGTGTATACTAAACTAACAAATATACTAAATGATATAAGCAATGTCCTAGTCCCCAAGGTGTGTTTTGGATGTAATGCACATTTAATGGGTGGAGAACACCTCTTATGCACCCCTTGTCGGAATGATCTGCCACTTACTGATTACAACTTTAACGTAGAAAACCCCGTTGACCGTATTTTTTATGGCAGAATTAACATAAAAAAGGCCAATTCTTTTGTTTTTTTCACTGAAAATGGCACTGTTCAGCAACTTTTGCATCATCTGAAGTACAAAAATCAGGAAATAGTGGGTGTTTTTTTAGGTGATTGGTTCGGCCAAAGCATTAAAGAGAATGGGTTTATCGATAAAATCGACTTTGTCATACCTGTACCGCTACATTCAAAAAAATTGAGGCAAAGGGGCTATAACCAGGTTAGTAAGTTCGGATTGAGATTAGCGGAACATTTAGATGCGGAATTTAGGGAAGACATACTTTTTAAAACTTCAAATTCGAAAACGCAAACCAAAAAGGGGAGAATCGGGCGTTGGTTCGAGAATAAATCACTTTACGCCATTTCAAATTCCAAGGTGATTCAAGGAAAAAATATTTTACTGGTAGATGATATCATTACTACAGGGGCGACTATTGAAATGTGTGCGAATGCTTTGCAAGAATTTCACGGTGTAAATGTGTATGTTGCAAGTATGGCGGTTGTACCCTTGATCTATAAATGACCACGCCGTAAAACCTTTCATTTACTTAAATTAGTCGTTTCTTTGTCTAATAGATTTTGTCATGGTGCGACGCCTTATAGGTTGCTTTTTTCTTTTCTTGATTGTCGCGGCACTTGTACAGTGTGCAAGGCGTGGTAACCCAACGGGGGGGCCAAAGGATGTGGCCCCGCCAGTTTTATTGAAAGCTGAGCCCGCCAATATGACCACCGAATTCAAGGCCAAGAAAATCAGGCTATACTTCGATGAGTTCATAACCCTTAAAGAGGTTCAAGAACAGCTAATAGTTTCGCCTCCTCTTAAATACACTCCCGAAATTTCTCCACAGGGCGGGGCCAGTAAATTCGTTGAGATAAAAATAAAAGATACCCTTCGGGAAAACACTACCTACACCTTTAACTTTGGCCAAAGCATCGTCGACCACAACGAAGGTAACCCCAACAGTTTTTTGACCTACGTTTTCTCTACAGGAAGTTATATCGATTCGCTTACCGTATCGGGCGTGGTCAAAGACGCTTTCAACAGAAAGGCGGATGAGTTTATAAGTGTTATGCTCTATGAAATAGATACGGCCTATACCGACTCGACTATTTTTAAAAAACCTCCGAATTACATCACCAATACCTTGGATAGTACAGTAATATTTACCTTAAAGAATTTAAAGGCAGGTAAATACAGGATATTTGCTTTAAAAGACGCCGCCAAGAACAACATTTTTGACCAAAATGCAGATAAGATAGCCTTTACCCGAGATACTGTCAGCCTACCGACCGATAGCACATATCTTTTGACATTATTCAGGGAACTCCAAAATTATAGTATCCAAGTACCAAGCTATGTTTCTAGAAATAAAATAATATTCGGGTATTATGGTTTGCAAGAAGATTTCAGGGTCGAGACACTTACCACCTTACCCGACTCGGTCAGATACAAATTTCTGAAGGAAAAAGAAAAAGACACGCTTAATTTTTGGTTCACCCCGACCGATTTGGATTCCATCGTTTTTCTTGCGATAAACGACAAGCTATCTTTGATAGATACGTTCAGTGTTAAAAAACGGAAAGTTGGAACCGATTCGCTGGTCTTGAACCCAAACCAATCAGGGACTCTTGATTTCAACAAAGATTTCTCAATAGCAATTAATACTCCTATCTCGGTAATCGATTCAACAAAATTCCGAATGATCGATAAAGACTCCGTCGAGGTAAATTTCAAAGTGATGATAGACAGCATTGAAAACGAAATCGATATCGATTTTATACCGGAGGCCAATCAGAACTATAACCTCAATATGTTGCCCGGGGCCATAACCGATTTTTTTGAGGAGACCAATGATACATTAAATTATTTTCTTTCGACAAATAGCTTGGCAGACTATGGAAATTTGAGATTGAACTTGCAAATCGATTCTTCTGCCTACCCCTTGGTAATTCAACTTACCGATCAACAAGGTTCTCTAAGGCAGGAAATTTATGCCGTCAAACCAAAAGTTTTCGAGTTTAACAACATCGAGCCTTCCGAATACTTTTTAAGGGTCATTTTCGATGAGAATGGGAATAAATCATGGGACTCTGGGAATTTCCTTAAAAACATCCAACCAGAAAAGGTCAGCTACTACCCCGACACTTTGGAAATAAGGGCAAATTGGGAAGTTGAGGAGACTTTTATAATCGCAAACTAAAATCATCTCTGTCGGCTAAAAACTTTAGCTTGTTACGGGTTTCTAAAATATTTTGCATGCTCAAGGTAACGTAAATGATTTCCTCGTTCTCAGAATAGGCAATTTGGTTTCCTAAGGAATCATAAACCGCTGAATGACCTGGGTATTTTAAGTTATTTACATCCTCCCCAATGCGATTTACACCGATACAATAGGCCATGTTCTCTATAGCTCGAGCTTTAAGCAAACAGTCCCAAGCAGCTATGCGGGGCTCTGGCCAATTGGCCACAAATAGTAAAACATCGTAATCTCCGCAGTACCTTGCCCACAAAGGAAAGCGCAGGTCATAACAAATCATCGGGCAAATTTTAAAACCTTTGTAATCGACTACAAGCCTTTCGTTTCCTGACTTATAAACCTTGTCTTCTCCCGCCAATGTAAAAGTATGGCGTTTGTCATAATGATTGGTTTCTCCGCTAGGCTCAACAAAATATAACCGATTGGTATATTCATTGTTTTCCGGGTAGGGAATGCTTCCTACAATAGCCATTTTTTTTGATTTGGCCGTTTTTTGCATCCACAATACGGTCTTTCTTCCTTCTGAATCCTCCAAATTCCTAGGGGTCATCGTAAAACCGGTCGTGAACATTTCGGG
>QIJL01000015.1 GCA_003232435.1 Flavobacteriales bacterium
TTTCAATCAAAAAATATTTTGATTTCAATAACGTTCGGAACGACATTTTTTTCAAAGAAATAAACATAACGTATCGATATGCAAATACATATTAATCGAACTCAGGTCTTTACAATTGACTATTAACTTATTTTCATGCCTAAACTAGCCGTATTTCCCAAAGCCTTTATGCAACAGCTCTGTAAAGATGGAACTATGAACGTTTCCGAATGGATCGATCTGGCTTCTGCTTTGGATGTAGATGGAATTGAATGGTATGCCGGATTTTTGGAAATGGCAGATGAAACGAATTGGCCTATTTTCCGTAAGGAAGTAGAAGCAAATGGAAAAACAATTCCCATGCTCTGTTGTTCGCCCGATTTTACGCACCCCAAAGCCTCTTTTAGAGAAAAGGAAATCGAAAAACAACTGCATTGGGTCCAGATGGCCCATATTCTTGGCGGAAAATATTGCAGGGTTTTATCAGGGCAGCGCCGACCAGAACTTTCCATTGATGAAGGAGTTCGATTGGCAAGCGAATGTATAAAAGCCTGTTTGCCCAAGGCCAAGGAATTAGGAATTACCTTAATTCTTGAGAATCATTACAAGGATGATTTTTGGGAATATCCCGAATTCGCGCAGCAAATGGACGTTTTCTGCCAATTGGTCAATAGTATCGACCACTCGAATTTTGGCGTCAATTATGATCCGAGTAATACCTTCTTAGCTGGCGAAGATCCTTTAGAATTGTTGTATCGTGTTTCTGACCGAGTTGTGACTATGCATGCTAGTGATCGTTATCTTTTAGAAGGAACAATCGAAGATCTAAGAAATGAAGAAAGCGGTTCCGTTGGGTATGCAAAAAGATTGAGCCACGGCGAAATCGGTAAAGGCCTGAATGATTACGACGCGATTTTTACTGAATTAAGGCGAGTCGGTTTCGACGGTTGGATCAGTATCGAAGATGGTGTCGACGGAATGGATCAATTGGAACGCAGTGTTGCCTTCCTAAGAAAAAAGATCAAACAATATTGGCCGGACTTTACTTGATTTCAGGAGCAGTCTGACTTTCAGAAGTAACCCCCGACGGAAGTTCTATCAATTTGAAGTTCTTAAAATGGATTTCGGCACCTTCCGACTCAAGGCATAAATATCCTTTTTTAATGGTGGATTTACTGATGCCATTGACAAACTTGCCGTTGACGGAAAGTTTGATCGTTCCATCGACACAGATAACTTTGTAATTGTTCCATTCCCCTTTTCCGATTGCTCTATTTTCTATGGATTTACTTCTTCTACCTCTTGGATTGTCAGGATCTGTTTTGACCCCTCCAACACCGAATAGCTCACCGTGAACATAGGCAACAGGCGGTTTTTTGCCATCTTGCGTATTCAAGTTTACCCAATCCAATTCTAGCATTTGTACCTCTACCCCGCTTGGTAATCGTGACTCGGGATCCGGACTGGCATCGCTCCAAACAAAAACACCAGAGTTGCCACCGGCTTCCATATGTCGCCAATCAACTTCTAGAATAAAGTTTTCATATTGTTTTTCTGAACGCATAACGCCGATCGGAAGCCCTTTGCAAATAAGAAGATCTTCCTCTGTACGCCATGTATCTTCATCCGTATTGACATTGATCCAATTGATGGTTTTTTCGTTTTTAACTTCATCGGTCAAGTCGTCAAAACCGATTTCCGTCCCGAAAACAATGTCGGGTTCTTGGGCCAACAAAAGTGCAGGCACAATAAATATTATAGCTGCAATGTATAATCTTTTCATATTGTGTTATTGATGCTTAGTAACTGTAAATAAATAACTACTCTGTTTTGACTTGCTATTTTGTCTTTACTTCTCGTTAAAAAATAGAACCATAGCTATGGCTATGCTTAGATTTTTTGCCTCAATTAAAAACAAAATTTCTGAATCAAATTCAAAGCACTTATTTATTTACAGTTACTTATACTAGTTTTGTTTTGCCGGGGATTGCTATGGGCGGCATTTTATATTCAAAGTCCCACGCATAGTCCTCGAACTTTGGACCTAAATTTTCCTGCGAGTTAAAAGCTTCTTCCCAAGTGATTTCCTGTCCAGTATAACCCACCATACGTGCCAAAATGCCCATCATGGTACTGTTGGCCATTAATTCGCCATCGTTCATGGGATCCCCACTTCGAATGGCAGCAAAAAGTTTATCGTGCTCGGCCTGAAACATATCGTTCCTTTCGCCCCTGAAACGCCACGGGTTTTTTCCGGTAATCTCACTCTGTCCGTATAGGTTTAGATAAGCAACGCCCTCGGTTCCGAATATCTCAACCGTATTCCTACCTTGGGTGTCCGCCTGTTGTCTAGTAAAAAGATTTGTTTTTGCTCCATTAGCATAGGTATACTCGACGGCAAAATGATCATAAATATTACCATACTTTTGGTCTATACGTACTTGTCGCCCACCGGTGCCAATGGCCTTAACCGGCATTTCATTGTTCATCGACCAAGATAAGAGATCGCAACTGTGCACCGATTGTTCGACCACAAAGTCGCCTGACAACCAATTTTGATAATACCAATTGCGCATTTGGTAGGTCATGTCCGTCCAATCGGGTTTTCGGTCTTTGTACCAGAGTTCCCCTCCATTTCGGAATGCCGTTACTGCCCTGATTTCTCCGACGTCTCCGCCCAAAACGCGATCCATTGTCTCGATGTTCATGGTATCGTGTCGCAAACAAAACCCTGAAACAACACTTAGTTTCTTCTCCTTGGCCAACTTTGCCGCAGCCAATACTTTGCGCACGCCTGGCGCATCTACTGCCATCGGTTTTTCGCAAAAAGCATGTTTGCCGGCGTTTATCGCCGCTTTCAAATGATCGGGACGAAATGCTGGTGGTGTGATCAACAAGACAACGTCAACACCTGAATCAATGACTTTCTGATATGCATCAAAACCGATAAATTTGTTAGACTTGTCGACTTTTATCTGATCGCCCTTGAGTTTAAGAAGTTGACCATGTGAACCTTCTAGACGATCTTCGAAAACATCGCCCATAGCTGTCAAGATAGCATTTGGGTCTGCTTGTAGTGCCTGAGAAGCGGCCCCTGTTCCCCGACCACCACAACCGATGAGCCCAACTTTTATTTTATCCGCATTTGAAGAACTTGCCGATGCAAGTATCCCAGATGGATAGACCATGGAACCACCTACCAAGGCGATTCCTGATTTTTTTATAAATTCTCGTCGGCCCGATGCCGCCTTTTTGCCTTTCGCTATATTTTCCATATTCAAAATATTAATTTATTGTCCACCTGAATCACTCAATGAGCTTATCGGCGTGAGTACTATTTTCCTGAATTCTACTTCTGAACCTTCTGCTTGCAATGCAATTTGTCCGTTGCTCGCCGTGGCATTATAACCGTGATTAACAAAATCGCCATTTACCCAAACCTTCAATTCGTTTCCGAGGCATTCGATGGTCATCGAATTCCATTTTCCGACAGGTTTTTCAGAACCATCGGTAAGGTTCAATATTCTACGTTTTTTACCCTCGGTAATGCCCCATTCTTCTTTGGGGCCTCTGCGCTCGAGCATATTGTCAACCTCAATGTCTTCAACGATACACCAAAAGTCTCCTGCATTTTCGTGCATCATTTGCACTTCTATTGATTTTGGGAACATTTTATAGAGGGACCTAGGTTTAGAAGCATAGACTAGTACTCCGCAATTACCAGGCACTCCGGCAAAACGGTATTCAACTTCTAATCGAAAATCTTCAAATTGAGCATCGGTAATTAAATGACCTTGTGGTGTTCCTAGGCTTACTAACATTCCGTCTCTAACAATAAAGGGGTTTATGGCACTCGGTACAGTATCCATTTCCGGGATATCGATATGCCATCCTTCCAAATCTTTACCATTAAAAAGACTAGTACTTGATTCCGTTTTGCAACTCATTAGTACAGCTGTAATCAAGGCAAAAAGAGCAATTCTTTTCATGATTTCTAAGAAGATTGATTTTTATCTTTCGGAATTTACCACTTTCTTCTGAAAAACTTATATCGTTGTACAGGAATCTTACTTAAAGAACCGGGAATAAATAGTAAATTTTTTCTTGGAGTTTATAAAATAAACACCGGTCAGGAGAATTATGGCGGCAACTACGGATTGCGCGGTTATTTGTTCATTTAGAAAATACCAACCCAATATCAAAGCAATTATCGGATTGACATAAGCCGAGGTCGCCACTTTTTCAGGAGAAACCACTTTTAACAAGTAGTTGAAAGCAGTAAAGGCCACAATACTTCCGAACAGTATTAAAAGCACCATGGACACTTGTACTTTTCCGCTCCATTCTAAAGGCGAAGTCCATTCCTCCCCTAAGAATAGGCTTATAATTAACATTAGAATACCTCCTGCAAGCATTTGATATCCAGTATTTACAAAATAATTCGAAGGTAAGTCGGCCTTTCCAACGAACAAACTGCCATAACCCCAGCTGAGCATTGCCATAAAAATCAGCACCATTCCGAGAACAGAACCTTCCTGACTTATAGCCTGTTTTTGACTGACCAATAGATAGATTCCGATAAAGCCTAGAATCACTCCGACAATGGACATAGCTTGAATTTTCTTGCCTTGTAGAATCCGCATTAAAAACAATACCAGTAGTGGTTGTGCCGAAATTTCCAATGCGGCAAATCCACTATCCACAAATTTCAATGCCCATACCACCACTCCATTACCAAAGGTTAAAAACAAAAACCCTGCAATCGATGTGTTTTTGAACTGGCGCCAACTAATAGCAATTTTGTGCCCCATTAGTTTGGCGAGAGCGAAAATCAAAATTCCGGCGATTACAAATCGTAAACCGGCCAACATAAAGGCGGGCAATTCCAAAACCGCAATTTTATTCAATAGATAAGTCGAACCCCATATCACGTAAATGGAGAAAAAAGCAAGTATAATGAGAGCCGTATTCGGTTTTTGCTCCATAAACTTTGAGGTCATTTAGAAACATCAATATTAAGAATATCCTTGCTCAAAGAATGCGATAAACGGTCAAAAATTAAAGACCAATTGCAAACAGGCCAGACGGCAAGGCTCTGCGGAGTTCAACTATTAATTATTTCATATCTTGAACACAAAATGGAATGAGAATGAAAAAAACACTTCTCCTGTTACTTTTTTTGGCGGCGACGACCGCAAATGCCCAAAAACGACCTATACAGGTCGTCGAGGAAAAAATCCCGAATCGTTTGGCACTTTATGCCGTTAACGAAAATGACGAGGACTTTGACGTGAAGATTACGATAGCAGGTACAAATTTCAGACAAAGTAAAGCCAGGCCTCGCTTTATTCGTGTTCCCGGGGCCTCCAAAGTACATTTAAAGACGATAATGCTCATGCGGGGAAAGAATCCTTCCTATACCTATGACCTGGTGGTTAACGATAGTCTGTCGAATCGAGCACTACGAAAGGAAGCCACACCGATAAAAATAAGACCCGATAAGAACATCACGGTCTATGTGCCCGAAATGTGCAATCAGTGCGATAGTCTTATACAGTCGCTTGCAGATAGCAAGTACCTGTTCGACATACATAAATTGGGTGAAAATGTCGAGATGAAGGAACAATTAAATCGTTCTTTTGCCAATACTGTACAGTTGGACTCCCTCGAGACCCCTATCATTAATCTAGGCGGAAAACTGTTTATGCGTATCAACAACTACGAAGACTTAATTTCAAAATTGGATTTCGAAGATCAGAAATAGTTCATTGATCTCGAGCCAATTTTCGTAGAGCGACCCACTGCTTTAATTTTTCTTTGGATTCCGCTGCGGGATAACCTAATACGGTCATTCCCGCCGGTACATCTTTCATGACACCTGATCCAGCGCCGACAACGGCCCCTGAGTGAATTGTAGTGTGATCTTTTATTGATGCACTTCCGCCGATAATAACACCATCACCCAAGGTAACAGAACCTGCCAAACCGCTACTTCCGGCCATAATACAGAATCGGCCCATTACACAGTTATGTCCGATTTGAACGAGGTTGTCGATTTTGCAGCCGTCGCCCACAATCGTAGAACTGAATTTTCCGCGATCCACACATGAATTTGCTCCGATTTCTACATAGTTTCCTATTACTACATTCCCAATATGAGGTACCTTTACCAACCCTCGGCCATCTTCGCTAGGCCGATAGCCAAATCCGTCTGCGCCAATACTTACATTGTTATGAAAAATACAATGACTGCCTATTTTTGACCGTTCACGAATTACCGTTCCCGACCAAACTGTAGTGCTGTCCCCGATAGAAGTATCATCGAACACCGAAACATTAGGATAAAGCACTACCCCGCTCCCTAAAACCACATCTTTACCAACATAACAATTGGCACCGATCTTGCAACCTTCACCCATTTTGACCGATTCGTGGACAACGGCCGACGAATGTATATCGGTTTCAAATACCGGCCCGTCGTAACCTTGCCATTGCCAAATCGGCATTTTTCACTTTGATAAGGGCACGTGAATCACCCGGTTCAATATTCAAGGTTTCATTTGCAATGGCAGCACACGCTTTTGATTCATTCCAAAGACGCACATATTTTGAACTTCCGATAAAAGTAAGTTGTTCATTTGTTGCCTCCTTTATTTCGCCTAGTCCGGTAATTTTCTGGTCGGTAGTACCGATAAGTGCCCCGCCTATAATGTCATTAATTTCTTGAATTGTAAATGATTTCATATTCGCCGGAGTTTGGTAGGGTGTTGAACAGCGTCGAATATAGTGGAAATTCAGGAAATACGGCACACACTTATTCTGCGATGGAAATATTATATACAGGT
>QIJL01000212.1 GCA_003232435.1 Flavobacteriales bacterium
ACCATGAAACCTATGCCTGATCTGGCGGATATCCCAAAATTTTTGTTTAGCACCAGCTTTGTATGGCCGTTTTGGGTCAGTGTTGTCTTTATATACATTTTATCCTGTATCGGTTATTGGTTTATCATGAAATTTATTTTGCATGATGCTAAATCGAACAATAAATCTAATTTCATTTTATCCTGTATCGGTTATAGGTTTTTCAAGAGACTTCTTCATAATGCCAACCCGGGTGATAAATCGAACAAAAAAAAATCAAAAAACCATGAGTAAATACAAACTGAATTTTAAGCTTAAACAGCACACGCCCATGGCAACTCTGCGGGCAAGCGAATTGAAACCTAAGCTGGATAAGTTTATCATTGAAAACCTTTTAAAGGAACAAAACATTCGCTTCGACTTTTATGAAGAGCTGGAAAACGAAAAGCAAAAATTCATTAATTCTCATGAAGCTTTTAAAAGAAAAGCTTTAAACCCGGAAAATGAAGTACAAAACAATTGGATTTCATGGCTGGTTGGTAAGGGATTGGACTATAAAATGGTTGTTATAGCACTATCATCACAAGATGAATATATCTTTTCAAGTTTCCCGGATTCAAGAAACAAAGACCCTAAAAGAATTGCAAATATTCGAAAAAATTTGTCGGCTGAATATATTAATAATACACAATATTTTGCTGATAATGAATTCATAGATAAACCGGATCAGCATAGTTCTATTAGAAAAGGAATAATGAGCGATGCAATCAATGTCCGAATTGTATGTCTCAATCAGGATTTAAAGAATATAATTGAATTATATTATAGGTCTTTCTTTGTCTCTACAAATTTTGGCACAAGACAATCAAAGGGATTTGGATGTTTTTTACCACTGGGAATTAAAGATTCCGAAATAATTGAATCAGTAAAAAGCATTCCTTCCATAATCGGAATTTTTCAAAAGTTATCAAGAGCCAATTTTGAAATAAAACTCAAAGAGATAAATAAAATATATTCTCTTTTAAAAAGAGGTCAAACATTTGGTAGATACCAAAAATCAAAATTATGGGAATATGCATGTATTAATCAACAAGTTAAATGGGAAAAGCGAAAAATAAAGATGCATCTTATAAACTATGATCCTGATCTTTTTGCTCAGTTGAAATATGATCATAAAAGCACCACTCATAGAATTGATGATTGCACTAAAACCCCCGATGAATATGAATATAAATATTTACGGGCATTGATGGGATTGGCTGAACAATATGAGTTTGCACTTGACCTACCTGGAAATAAGAAGATTAAAGTTTCTATTAAAGACGTGTTAAAGGAAAATCCAGCAACTAAAGTTTATGCAATAGACAGGTTTAAGTCTCCAATTCGGTTTATAATCACTGATTCATCTATTTACTTGATTACACATAGCATTCCATATTTACTCCACCACTGGAAGGATGATCGTGGATATTCACAAGTAAGAAAATATCGCTTTACAATAGATAAGATGAAATCAAATAAATCGTTTACATTAGAGGTACCGGATCATTTTGATTTGGTAGATTTTATTGAAAAGAAAGCCGGTTACGGGAAAAATCTTAAAACCTTATAGCCATGAACACTTACTTCGCACTAACCATTGGCCCCATTTATAAAACACTTTCACAGGCGCAGAAAACCCGGGAATTTTGGGGCAGCAGTTATATGTTCTCATGGATCATGCGTGAAATCATTGTTGGTTTGATTGATGATAAAAAAACAATTGATTCAAAGGATATTTTAATGCCTCATCGGGATAAACACAACAACCTTAAAGTTGGAACCGGCTTATATCACGACCGGATGATAGCTGAAATTAATCCTGAGAAGAAAGACAAGGCTTTGGCAGACTTTAAAGGGGTGGCAGATTCAGTAATTGGAGAAATATCAAAACATACGGGGGTGTCTTTGTCTGTTTTACATTCTTATTTCCGCCTGAATGCCGTTCTTTTCGATCTGGAAGATGGTCAAAATATTGTTGAAACCGTTACCAATTACCTTGATTCGCTGGAAATACAAAACCCAATCTTCCACAATTCATGGCAGATTGATTGGTCAGATGTAATTGACAAACTAAATGGCTCATTTTTTTACAAAGATGCATTTCAAAGAGGAGGGGACTTTGATTTTGTTTTTGATTCCATTCCCGAAATAGCATCAAGGGGTTTAAGAGATACAAACCCAAGAGAGTATGATCAATTGGTTAAGACTTTTATAACTGATGAATTCATCAAGAAAAAGCGTTTTCCAAAGAAGATCGAATTTGAAATTCAAGATAAATTTATAAATCAACTTTCTATTTCAGGCATTTTAAAAGAAGACTTCCGTAACTATCATAAATACATCGCAATCGTTCATGCTGACGGTGATAACCTTGGTAAAACTATTAGTACAATTGGGAATTCCCCTAAAAATGTAAAAAGCCTCTCAAAGCTACTTTTCAATTTTGCATCAAACGCTGCAACGGAAATTGACAAGTATGGCGGAACCAATGTCTATGCCGGTGGTGACGATCTATTATTTTTTGCACCGGTTGCCACCGTGAATGGCAAAGTGAAAAGAACTATTTTTCACCTCATCAATGATCTGGACTCACTGTTTAAAGAAAAAGTAAGCGAAAAGCTAACGGTACCTGATAGAGTTACGAAGCCAACCCTTTCCTGGGGTGTTTCAATTTCTTATTACAAATTCCCGCTTTCAGAAGCCATTGTAAGTAGTCGTGAATTGTTATTTGGAGAAGCAAAAGAGTTTGATGGCAAAAACGCTGTTGCTTTTAAATTAATTAAACATTCAGGACAAGCATTTGGAACGACGTTTGGTAAGAGCAGTAAGGACTATAGCCAAAATTTTATTGAGTTGCTTAAGCAGGCTTTTAACCCGGACACCGATTTTATAAGTTCACTTCAATACCGTATTGCAGATAATAAAGTGTTGTTGTGCGAAACTTTTAAAACACCGGATTACAAGACGAGAATTGGAAACTTCTTTGACAATTTCTTTGATGAAGAAGTTCACTCCAATAAAAAAGTATTTGTCCATTCTGTACGTGATATGCTCATACAGACTTTCGATGACACTATTCTTCCAAACGATTACAGTCAAATGTCTAAAGACGATCAAGATAAAGCCCATGAAAAAAGGGTCAAAACAGCGATCGACAAAACTTATTCTGCCTTGCGCTTTATCCATTTTTTAAACAGTAAATCCGATGATTAACCTGAAAACGTACAAAATTGATTTATGGCCTATGGATGTGTTCTTTTTTGGTGGGGAACAACATTTTGGCGAAGGCGATGAGGCCAATTACTTTGTCCACTCTAATTACTTTCCACAACAAAGCGGGGTGTTGGGGATGCTCCGGCACCAATTGCTTATTCAAAACGATTGTATCCCCGTAAAGGGAAATGAACCATTTGTTTCAAAGTTAATTGGCGATGAAAGCTATAATATTCTTGGTTCAGCAACCTCATTTGGCGCTATAAAAAATATTTCGCCAATTTTTCTTTCTAACGAAAAGGGGCTTCTTTTTTCCGAAGCGTTCGAGTATTATATCGACAAAAAAAATAAACCCGATCAACTCTCGCTAATTGCAGTTGAAGACAAGGTTGGCAAAACAATGATTTATCCGAATGTCGAAAAAACATTGGTGATCACCGTCGGAAACAATTATTCAGGTAAATATGAAATCAGGGAACTGCTGGTTTCCAAAAAAGGGGATCACTTCAACCTGTGTTTCGATAAAGAGTTTGAGAAAAAAGGAAACTTACCTGAGAATGGGGTATTCATCGAAACTGGAAAACCAGGAATCCAAAAGTCACTTAAGAAGCAAAGAGGCGCAAAGGATCAAGGCTTTTATAAGCAATATTCTTACTCTTTCCCCAAGAATATATGCTTCACCTTCTTTGTGGAAATTGACCGCGACGTAGCAACGAACTTCGAATCGGGGCGAATCATGTTGGGTGGCGAGAAGTCAGCCTTTCATATGGTTGTGGATGAATATAAAGAGAAAGAATCACCATTCCATGAAGGTTCCGGATTTTACAATGGCCTGTACGAACTATCACATGCTTCGCTGAATAGGATTGTTTGTATAAGTGACTGTATTGCCGATGATCAGTTGGTAGGGCTTGTGGCATTTATGAGTAACTCAATGATTAATTTCAGAAATACCAGGACAAAAGTTCACAAAACATCAAATTATAACCGGATGGAAAAGCTGTATGAAAACAAACAATCGCAGTATAATTCTCCCGTACGAAGCAACAAATACCAACTTCTGAAACGGGGCACGGTGCTTTGGGTCGACGATGACCATTTAAATGCTGTTTTAACCCTGCTTAAAAAAGATCAGCACCGGGTTATCGGATACAATTTCATTAAAACCATTCAAAAAAATTAAAACAATTAGAATATGGCAAACTTAGTTTCAAAAGGATTCGTCCTTAATTTTCTAACCAATTTACATGCAGGTAGTGGCGATGCCAATTACGGCATTATTGATAAATTAGTACAACGCGAACCGGCTACCAACCGTCCAATCATTCATAGTTCCTCGCTTAAAGGAGCCTTGAGAGAATATTTCGAACAACCTAAAATGTTTCCATTCGATGAAGTCAGGAAGACTACAGATCCTTTTATAAGTGATATTTTCGGGTCTCATCAAAAAGATGAAAAAAACATGGAAACAGGGAAATGCCGTTTCCTGGCTGCTTACCTGCTTTCCCTTCCGGTACGCAGCAACGTAATCCCTTATTTCATGGGCACCTCGGTGGATGTATTGCAAGAGTTAAAACAAGAGTCTAATAGCACAGGTTATCCATTAGATCAGAAACTTGTAACAGAAATTGATGCAATTATTGATCTGTTCAAAGAGAACGGAAAAATAGCTATCCATAAAGGAGGCCCGCTCATTTTTACAAATTCGTATGGCTCGAACGTAACGCTTGAAGATTGGAGTGCCATTATTAAGCATGTAAAGGTTACCGAACTCGAAAAAATAACCGGCAACAATCTGGTTGTATTTAACTCAAAAGATTTTACCGACCTGTGCAGCCAACTTCCGGTGATTGCACGCAACCAATTGGAAAACGGGGTCAGTAAAAATCTATGGTACGAAGAGGTAATTCCAAGATTCTCACGATTCTTTCAGTTTACTTTAGTCCCAGATGAAAATAATCCATCTGTGAACTCTTTTGTTGATAAGCTAATGGATTCCAAGAACACTTTCCAAATTGGGGCCAATGCAACAATTGGTTATGGATATTGTAAATTTAATACCCTGTAAGCCATGAAAGCAGTAGAAAAATTGATCCCTTCAGCAATTATTGCCGTAGAAAGGAAAATGGCAGATAGAGGAATGGTCAACAAAGCTTACAAAGGGTATATCTCTGCCTTGGGTGCTGGTATTATTCAGAGCGGTTTACTTCCTACCCTGGCCATGTATAAGGGGAATGAAGAAAATGATAAGAAAAAAGCTGAAACCGGACACTTGTTAAGTGCCATTTATGAGGTCGTGAAATCGAAATACAACCCAAAGCCTGTAGAAGAAAATCTTTTTGATTTTGCATTAACGAAAATGCAGCAACCCGATAAAAGGCAAAAAGTTATTACTGAAATAGTGGATGCTTCCATTGCTATAAAACTGGCTATTAGAACCTTTAAATTGGAAGAACTATGAGTATACCTAACATAGGATGGCTTTATTATAAAGACTATCATCAGAAAAATGGTGACAATATTCGTTTTTTTCAGGATGCTCCAGAACAGAAAGGCGATCGAAGAAACGAGTATTTCCAGCAACATTATATAGAAAAAAACGCTGTCATACTTGGCGAACCATTTGATGTTGCAACAAGTACACAGTTGCAAGTTGTTTCAATGATTGAGGAGCTAAAGTTGAAGACCATCTATCCCGGCCTGACCATAGGCACAGGTTATACTCATGAAACCGGCGAATTGGGCGAATTTAAACTAGGATTCTTTTTCGATTATTCAACTGGTTATCCCTGTGTTCCCGGGAGTACGGTAAAAGGATGTTTGCGTAGTGTGTTTCCGCAAAAGAAGCGTGAAGAAATTGCCGATAAAAAAGAGAAATACGATTATCTGGCATCTGCAATCCGTGAACTACCGGAATTCCCAAAAGAAATTATTCTGGAAAATGATTTAAGTGATGCGTTCGATGAAAAAGACAGCGTTAAAAGAATGCAATTCATTGACTTTCTTGAACGGGAAATCTTTGATGGGGAAAAATGCAAAAAAAATGAGAATGGAACGTATAAAGTTGAAAAGACAGGTGATAAAACAAAGTTTGTTTATAAACAACTTTGTATTTACGAGCGAGATATCTTTTTTGATGCTTATATTGTATCAAGCAATCATCCGGCAATTAGACAATCAACCTATCAAAACTCAAAACCTTTTATTGCCGATGATTATATTACACCACACTTAAATCGAAAAATACCTGAATTGTCACCGTTTACCAATCCGGTTCCGTTGATGTTCCTGAAAATCCTGCCGGAGGTAACCATTCAATTTCAATTTGATTTGAAAGATGGGATGCTAACGAAAAAAGAAAAAGAGAAATTGTTCAAACAAATCCTCCTCGATCTTGGCATTGGTGCCAAAACCAACGTGGGCTATGGCCAGTTTGAGATGCAAGAAGAAGATATGCTAAAGGAAAAAAGCGAAAGAGCCGAAAAGGAACATTATACAGAATTGGCTGAACTTGAACGCAGGGCTATAGAAATGGAGGCGAATAAGACCGAAACTGAAAAACGAGTAGTAAGTGGGGCAAAGCTTGA
>QIJL01000518.1 GCA_003232435.1 Flavobacteriales bacterium
GAAGAGTTTTACGACCGTGCTGGCATATGGGCCGAATTCGGCAAGATTATCTGTATTTCGGTCGGTTACTTCAAAAGCGAAGGAAGTACTAGAAGCTTCAGGGTGACCACTTTTAATGGAACGGAAATAAAGCTTCTAAAAGAATTCAAAAACCTGGTAATCACTCACTTTAGTGCTTCGAGGCACCTGCTGTGCGCCCATAACGGAAAGGAATTCGACTTCCCGTATATCGCAAGGCGAATGATCATCAACGGTATCGAACTACCTTATAAATTGGATCTTTTCGGCAAGAAACCTTGGGAAGTGGCCCACCTCGACACCATGGACCTTTGGAAATTCGGTGACTATAAAAATTATACTTCCCTGAAATTGATGGCCAAAATACTGGGTATTCCTTCCCCTAAGGAAGATATCGACGGAAGTATGGTACGTGATATTTACTACGAAGAAAACGACCTGGAACGAATCGTAGAATACTGCGAAAAAGATACTATTGCGGTAGTACAGGTACTTCTTCGCCTTAGAAACGAGCAATTGTTAAGTGATGACGAAATACAAAAGGTGTGACGAATAAATTCTTTGAAAACCTATGAAAATGGAGATGAAATATGCACACTTACCAGACAGGGTCAAGGCGGCGGTAATTGATAGCATTATTTTGACAGCTCTGGTCTATGGTATTTCAGAACTCTTTCTTTTGTTCGACAATATACCGCAATCTATTAGGGTCATTGCCTTTGTAACCTGAGTTCGATTAATATGTATTTGTATATCAATACGTTATGTCTATTTCTTTGAAAAAATTGTCATTCCGAACGTAATTGAAATCAAAATATTTTTTGATTGAAAATACCTAAGTGTAGCTTATGAGGAGGAATCTCACCTGTTGGGATTTCTCGTCGCTCAACTTCGCTCTGTCGAAATGACAAATCAATGATTTTCACTGTTTTACTCAATGCACCATCTAGATTATTAATCGAACTCAGGTTTGTAGTTATATTTATTTTGTGCGATCCGGTTCTTACGAGCACTTTTGGTGGAACAATAGGACATTCAAAAAATGGCATTGCCGTCAAAAGAGAAAAAAATATCTTGTTCCCAGTAGCTGTAGTTCGATTTGCTTGCAAGGTTTTGTTAGGTTGGATTTCGTTGCCCACAGTGACAGGAAATGAGAAAAGAAGGGCAATTCATGATTATTTGTCTGGGTCGGTGGCCCTTACGGAAAAGGAATGATCTTAGCTCAAATTTAAAGTCTACGCGTTGTACTTTAACTGAATATATACTGGGAAGTGATCGCTATAACCTCCAATATATTTACGCCCTGCATAAGTGCGATACGGCGAGCCACTATATTTGCCTTTGAACTCGGTCAAGAATTTTTCATCAAAAATATTGGCATGGGCAAAACTATGAGTTCCCTTTTCAAAGTTGAAAAAATTATGTGAAAACATGATTTGATCGAACAACATCCAGGACCTCTTATAGTTCGCACTACCTCTTTCTTGGGTCAACAATTTTTCCATTGGGTTGTATAGCGTAGTTGAGTGCATCAAGGCTTTGATACTATCGGTAAACGGTCCGTCGTTAAAATCGCCCATTATAATATAATTTGGCGCTTCGGTATCTTTCTCTATTCGTCGCATGAACTCTCTCAAGGTCTCGGCGGCTTTCACCCTTTTATAGCCTGTTTCTTGATCTCCGTCTCTTCGTGATGGCCAATGATTCACAAAAACATGAATTTCCTCTCCATTAAGCTGTCCTTTTACATATAGTATATCTCGTGTCGTGTCGCGACCTCCATGTTCTTGATAGATCAACAAGGTAATCGGTTCTGAGTGCAAAACCTTGAAACTTGGCTTATGATAGATTAAGGCCGTATCGATTCCGCGTTCGTCTGGTGAATCGTAGTGAACAAATCCGTAATCTATATCACGCAATGGTTCAGCACCAATTAAGTCTGTGATGACTTCCGCATTCTCCACCTCTGCAATTCCTACTAATATTGGGGGATTTACAGAAGAATTCTTGCCGATTTCCGAAATTGTCTTGGCCAACTTGTAGAGCTTGCGCTTGTATCTTTTCATTGACCATTTCTTGAATCCCTTTGGGGTGAAATCATCATCCAAAGTATCGGGGTCGTCTTTTGTATCGAAAAGATTCTCGAGATTATAAAAGGCGATCGTGTATAGCGAATTGCCCTTCTCGCGCTTAAGAAATGATAAAAACATCTTTTGATTTCTATTTGAGGCTTGTTAAAAGTACGAAATCCGAGGTATTGATTAGATTTGCAGGAGAGTAAATAATCCTCGGGGCAAGCCCACGAGGCATTAACCCCGAAATTTCGGGGCCAAATCCCAAGCACCAAATTCCAATTCGTGCAAAAGAGGATTTGTGAAAATTCGTGAAACCTGCCCGTCCGCTTTACCTGCCGTAGGCATGGCAGGCAGGTTCGTGCCCTAACATCACAGAAAATGAAACGAGGCAAGCCTCGGGGTATTAAACCCAAAGAGATTAAACCCAGACCCCGCTGAAAAAGCGGGGTTATTTCAACTAACAATTTTGAGTTCGTCCGCCTTTGGCGGACTCCTCAAAATCGAGTTTCATTAATAAAAGCTATGATCGAAAAGAAATCGATAGAATATGAAAGAGCCGTATTGATAGGTGTTATAAATAGGGAACAGAATGAGGAGAAGGTAAACGAGTACCTTGATGAACTAGAGTTTTTGACCTATACTGCTGGCGGAGAAGTAACCAAACGTTTCATACAACGGATGGAAATACCAAACCCCAAGACACTCATCGGCAGTGGAAAAATTTTGGAGGTCGAAGCCTATGTAAAGAAAAATGATATCGGATCCGTAATCTTCGATGATGAACTTAGCCCAGCGCAACAGAACAATATCGAGAAATTGCTGAAGTGTAAGATTCTTGACCGTACGAGTCTGATTCTTGACATTTTTGCTCAAAGGGCACAGACCAGTTATGCGAGAACCCAAGTCGAGTTGGCCCAATATGAATACTTGCTACCAAGGCTTACGGGCCTATGGACACACCTTGAACGTCAAAAAGGAGGTATCGGTATGCGCGGACCAGGGGAGACCGAAATCGAAACGGATAGACGTATCGTTCGCGATAGAATCTCTTTGCTCAAGAAAAAGCTCTTGAAAATAGACCGTCAGATGGAAACCCAACGAGGCAATAGAGGGGCATTGGTTCGCGTTGCTTTGGTAGGGTATACAAATGTGGGCAAATCAACTTTGATGAACGTAATCAGTAAGAGCGATGTTTTTGCCGAGAACAAACTCTTCGCCACACTTGACACAACCGTTCGAAAGGTGGTGATAGGAAACCTTCCGTTTCTACTTAGTGACACCGTAGGGTTCATTCGAAAACTACCCACTCAATTGGTCGAAAGTTTTAAAAGTACTCTGGACGAGGTTCGAGAAGCAGATCTATTGTTGCATGTGGTCGATATTTCGCATCCTCAATTCGAGGAACATATCGATTCGGTAAATCAAATATTGGATGAAATCAAAAGTGCCGACAAAAAGATAATCATGGTATTCAATAAAATAGACCTCTATGCACATGAAACCATAGAGGACGATGATTTGACTACTGCCCGTACCAATAGACATTTTACTATGGATGATTGGAAAAAAACCTGGATGGACAAAATCGGTGACCGGGCACTATTTATTTCAGCATTGAACAAAGAGAACCTCGATGAGTTTCGCACACGGGTCTACCGCGAGGTTCGTGATATACATGTTACCCGATTTCCATATAACAACTTCTTATATCCTGAAAATTTGGATCAATACTAAATCGATTTTGTTAAAGAATTGAACCGTTCATCGAAGAAACAAAACCGTTCGTGTTTTTCACAACATTCTCGTGCCGGTTCACAACAATAATTTAGCGGAATTCAAAATCCGCCATACATTTACATTGTAATTAAGTGAGAGGGACTTCCCCAAATAGTCCACGACACCGAAACGAAACAAACCGCCTTTTCCCCAAATCGGCAACTGACTAAATAAGACAACCCAACTTAAACCAAACCTACTTTTTAAATAGACCCTGACGGTAGCGTCAGGGTTTTTTTATTTGTCAGTCCTTATTCCTGGATTATGAACGTATCATCGAAGTAAATGTGCTTTTTAACGGCTTTCACAACAGTTTTGCATATGTTCACAACAAAAATTTACTCAAATGTAGCTTGAAAATTACATTCGCCGTGTATTTGAGATTTAGTGTTTGTCCCAAACAATCACGACTTGACCAACTTAGAACTATGAAAATCGCCAAGTCTTTACTTGACCTAAAAGTTTAATGTTAATTGACTGTGCAACCAAATTTGACGAATCCTACTTAACAAAAAACGTCCCGCACAATGCGGGACGTTTTACTTTTTAAAAAATCTTTTATTTCTTAGAAGGCATAATTAAGGCCGAACAACCAATAACTCTGGGTCTTTACATCGATATTGTCAAAGGTCGGATCCGGAGTAGGTACGGGAGTCTGTGCCAGTGCATTTGCCAATTCCTCTTGTTTATTGTTCCTCAAACCAAATTCGAATCCAAGTCCGATACCCTTCCATAGTGTATATCCAAAAGAGTTGATCCAAGTCCAGTTGGAAAGATCACTACTCTTGTAACTTTGAAAGGTCGAGAAATTGGTCTTGAAGCTAACCGCTCCTAATTGCTTGGTATAATCCACAACGATCTTTGCACCGGCGGAAGATTCGTAGACCGCATCATTTTTTGCAAATACAAAGTTGTAGTTCAAGGGATGTATTACCACTACCAAATCGGTAATCGGTGTCCACGTGGCACCTACGCCAACATCAAGATAGCCTGGATCGTTAAAGTTATTGATGATAGAGGTACGGTATTCGCCCAAAGCAGAGATTGCAAATTTATCACTTAGTTTGTAACCGTATAAAGACATGATATTAAAAACATCCGTCGTTCCGTTGAAGCTGTCGCTATCGGTCGCATCGTTTTTATTGTCGAGTTTCACCCACTGCAGATTAATGTTTCCTGAATTTCTCCAGAAAAATTTTTCTCTATCAAGATTGGCAAAAGAGTTTAGGGTAATACCTATATTACCGGCAGAATTGTTGGGTGTGCCTTGTGAATACCAGTTGTTAAATCCTGAAATATTTGCGCCAATGGTTCCGAAAGCTCCTTTTTTCCAGCCCGGAAAAGCATCTATTTGCCCTTGAAGCGCATCGACCCTACCTTGAATGTCGGCTATGGAGTCTTTTTTAGTTCCTTGTTCTGTCTTCAGCTCTTCTATTGTTTGACCCGAGACTGTAATAAAAGTCAACATGGCCAATAGGGGAAATACTAGTTTTTTCATGGTTATTCGTTTAGTGTTCAATGTTTATGTTAAGAGATGCAAAAATACTAATTGTCGCCAATGTATTGATAAAATCGCGATTATTTTCTCTTATACAATGGCACGGAAGAACAAGCCTCGCCGTACATGATAGACCTCGCGACGGTCAGCAAAAGAGTGGTTACAAGTAAATATGCGTTTGGGGGTACCGGCTTATTGCTACAACCTTTAATAATTACAGATTTGTCCTGAAATTCTGAAAGGTCGAGGTTTTGAAGTACTTCTTGATAAACGGAAGTTTCAAGAAATTCTAAATTTCCTTGGATTATTTTCTTGGCAAAGGGCTGCAATCGCGTTGTCACTAACATATAGGCCCAGCCTGGAACTATGGCGTCGGTAGAACAAAATAACGCAACATAAGAATCTTGGTATTGCCCCCAATCGTGCTCACCAACGAATGCCCTGAATTCTCTTTCTCTGAGGATAAAACCTTCATGCAGCCAGTCTTTTATGTCCAAACGAACTCGCTTACCTTCTGGGTAGTAGTCTTCAAGGTCAAAAGTAATTAGCTTACTTTGGGCTACTCTATTTACAATTTCATCCGACATATAGTATTCGATTATGTCTCGACTGCCCCTTCGATAAGCCTGCCTTCCGGCAGGCAGGCTCAGGATGACAGCTCGACCTAACTGTCTTGCTAATTACAATAATCCTAATTCCAGTTTGGCCTCTTCACTCATTAATTCTTGGGTCCACGGAGGGTCAAAAGTTATCTCGACCTCGGCATCGCTAACCGCGTCCAATGATTTTACTTTTTCTTCGACTTCCATCGGAAGGGTTTCCGCTACCGGACAGTTTGGCGAAGTCAAAGTCATCAAAATCTTTACCTCATTATCTTCGTTGACCAAAACATCGTAAATCAATCCCAGCTCATAAATATCTACGGGAATTTCTTCGGGATCGTATATCGTTTTAATCACTCGTACAATTTTTTCCCCTAACTCTTGGGTATCTATCGTTGTCGTTTCTTCGCTCATTTTCTCTAATTTAATTGTGTCTGATAGGCCACGGCATACAACTTCAGTTGCTTGATCATACTTACCAACCCGTTGGCCCTGGTGGGCGATAAATGTTCTTTTAAACCTATTTCATCTATAAAACCAGTGTCGGCATCAATAATATCTTGTGGCTTTTGATCACTAAAAGCACGGATTAGAATAGCAATGATACCTTTGGTGATAATGGCGTCGCTATCTGCGGTAAACACTAATTTATCTTCTTCAAGAGCTGCATGTACCCAAACTTTGCTTTGACAGCCTTTGATGATATTATCATCGGTCTTGTACTGTTGGTCAATCAACGGAAGTGATTTTCCCAATTCGATCATATACTCATAACGCTGCATCCAATCTTCGAACATTGAAAACTCGTCCACTATTTCATTTTGAATTTCTTCAATGGTCATATTTACTTTTTATCACTTTTGGCTTCGACTCGCTAAGCCGCCGTGCAAGTACAAAAATACGATAAGTACGGGTGCTATTCAATTCTTTAAAGGGAATGATGACAAAAGGCTATTGCAGCATCTTTTTAGCCTTCTCGACTCCTTCGATCAGCACATCGACTTCATTCTTCGTATTATAAAAACTGAAACTTGCCCGTACCGTACCGGGAATTTTGTAGAAATCCATTATGGGTTGGGCGCAGTGATGTCCGGTTCGAACGGCAACGCCCAATTTATCGAGAATCGACCCTATATCGTACGGGTGCAGCCCTTCGATATTAAAAGATATTACGGCCGTTTTATCCTTGGCGGTACCGTATATTCTCAGTCCGTCAATGGCCAATAATTTACTGGTTGCATACTCCAAAAGCTCATGCTCGTAGGCGGCAATAGTGTCGAAACCGATTGAATTCATATAATCCAGTGCCGCTCCAAAAGCAATTCCACCGCAAATATTCGGAGTTCCGGCCTCGAATTTATGTGGCAGGTCTGCATAGGTGGTCTTTTCAAAAGTGACCTCCGCGATCATTTCTCCACCACCTTGATACGGAGGCAATTTTTTTAGCCATTCTTCTTTGCCGTATAACATTCCTACTCCCGTAGGTCCGCACATTTTGTG
>QIJL01000025.1 GCA_003232435.1 Flavobacteriales bacterium
TTCGAATGCAGACCTCGGTGCCTGAAATAATGGATACTAAAGATGAGTCAGATGCCACATACGAGATGTACGGCGAAGATAGTCGCAAACCGGGCACTTATGCGGCCAACTGTATATTGGCCCGAAGGTTGGCCGAGCGCGATGTTAAGTTCATACAGCTCTACCATCAAGGTTGGGACCAACATGGCAATTTGCCCAATGCGATAAAAGTACAATGCAAAGAGACGGATCAGGCCACGGCAGCTTTAATTACGGACTTGAAACAGCGCGGTATGCTCGAGGACACTTTGGTCGTCTGGGGGGGTGAATTCGGGCGAACCAACTATTCACAAGGCAAGCTGACCGCTGACAATTTCGGGCGAGACCATCATCCGAAGTGTTTTACGATTTTTATGGCCGGTGCTGGAATCAAAAAAGGTTTCACTTTGGGTGCCACCGATGATTTCGGTTATAACATTGCACAACGGCCGGTGCATGTACATGATTTTCAGGCAACCTTAATGCACCTTTTAGGTGTTGACCACGAGCGTTTGACTTTTAAATTTCAAGGAAGAAGATACAGACTAACAGATGTTCACGGTGATGTCGTCAAAGAAGTATTAGCTTAACTTTAATAAAATCGAGCGAAAATGAAAAAAAACAAGAGCAATGACAGAAGGGACTTCCTCAAGAAATCGGCCTTGATAACAGGAGCGGGTTTGGTAGCACCGAGTTATACTTTCGGAATAACACATTCTAATAAGAACAAAGGGAGATTTTAAATATACCGTTGATAAGGAATGGGGGGTTCAAGACCCTTCAAAAATTCCGGTTAACGATTGTCATGAAATGGTACTGGATAGCCAAGGTCGAATTTTAATGACCACCACAGGAGAAAACAATAACAATATCATAATTTATGACAAGTCAGGCAAAGTTTTGGATTCTTGGGGCACCGAATTTCCTGGGGCACATGGGCTTTCGATTGCAGGAGAGGGTAGTGACCAGTTCCTGTTGATTACCGACCCCAACACACATAAAGTAACCAAAACAGATTTAAAAGGTAATATCATCATGACTTTAGAAAGGCCCAAAGAGGTCGATGGTTATACTAGTGATGATCAGTTCTTACCTACCGAAACCACGATCATGCCCAACGGGGGTTTTTATGTTGCTGATGGTTATGGTCAAAATTATATCATGCAGTACAATGCAAAAGGAGAATATATCAACCATTTCGGAGGCAAAGGCGAAGGTGCCGATAAGTTCAATTGCTGTCATGGAATTACTTTGGATACTAGGGATGGCACCAATCCCACTCTTTTGATTACCTCTCGGGCAAGCCAAGAATTCAAGCGTTTTTCTTTAGATGGAAAGCATTTGGAAACCATACAACTTCCCGGTTGTTCAATATGTCGACCTGTAATTCATGGAGAGAATATTTATTTCGCTGTGATCGTCACGAAAACTTGGGATAGCTGGGACGGCATGTTGGCAGTTCTCGACAAAGACAACAAAGTGGTATCGTTACCAGGTGGAAGCAATCCAGAGTATGTTGATGATATGCTTGCAGAACCGGTTTTTGATGGCAAGACCTTCCGCAATCCGCATGATGTTCTAGTGGACGGCGATGGCAATCTCTATGTTCCGCAATGGGCTTCGGACAAAACTTATCCCATTAAATTGACCCGGGTTTAATCTCACTTCCATAAAACCGAAAATAATATGATCACATTGGAATTTTCTACTTTTTTGGGGCGTTTCCACCCCTTGTTCGTTCACCTGCCTATCGGATTTCTTGTATTGGCCATTTTGTTGGAGTGGTACGAGAATTATCGAAAGGCCGAGACAAAAAGTCGATTGATTCCGATTGCCTGGTTATTGGGTGCCTTGAGTGCAGCTACAGCAGCTTTTTCTGGGTGGTGGCTTGGAGAAACGGGACTCTATGAAGAAGACATGTTATTTTCACATCGCTGGCTGGGTATTGCCTTGGTCGTTGTTGCATTTGCAGGATGGTGGCTCAAAAGAAAGCCTGAAGGTCGCTCAAAGTCGATGCAGAACGGTATCAATATATTGCTTTTAGCAATGCTTTTCATAGAAGGCCATAAAGGCGGAAACTTGACCCATGGCGAAACCTATCTGACTGAATATGCACCAGAATCAATTCAAAGAATACTAGGTACTAGGAGTTTCGCAAGAAAAAGATCTGTTACCGTCTTTAGGTACACCTGATTCGGTTTTCGTCTACCGGGATCTGATCCATCCTGTTCTTGAGGCAAAATGTATTGCATGTCACAATAATGAAGTAAAACGTGGTGGTCTCAATATGAGCCATTCCGATTCTTTGCAACTTGGAGGAGAAGGCGGACCTGCTATCTCGGCCGGAAACTTGGCCGAAAGTGAACTTTTTAGACGCATAACCCTTCCGCAGAAAAATATAAAATTCATGCCTCCCACTAACGACGCCTTGACCTATGACGAAATCAAGACCGTTGAATGGTGGATAAATCAGGGCGCATCATTTGAAGATCCTGTCTCGGCGATGGACGTTACCGGTAATATAAAACCTGTTTTGCTTCGCCGTTACGGTCTCGATACGGATCCCAAACCCTGGTACGAAACGGTAAAAATGACTCCTGTCGATAGTGCTCAAATTGTTGCGTTGGAAAAAATCGGCTTTAAGGTCAAGACATTGGGTGCGTCGAATCCTTTGTTGGACATAAAATATTCTGGTGAGGATTTGACCTTTGAAAAAATCAAGGAACTTGAAAAAGTAAAGGATCATATCACATGGCTGTCATTGGCCCAAACGAATGTTGAGGACGAATGGCTATCCTCCTTGGTGAAATTTTCCAATTTAACGAGACTTCAATTGGAAAAAACCACAGTTACCGATAAAGGAGTAACGCACTTGTCCGGTTTAAAACATTTGGAGGCGTTGAATCTTTATGGGACACAAGTTACTGATGAATGCCTATCGGATATTGAGAAAATCGAAAGTTTGAAACGAGTTTATCTTTGGGGTACGAAGGTAAATTCCGAAACAGTAAAGAACTTGGAAGAAAAGAACGAAGGACTCGACATCATTGTCGGGGAAGGATAGTTTAATTTCTAGGGCCTGATAACACCACGTCTAAAATCATTGTCCTATTTCCTTGACTTCGAAAGCTGTTATTTCTCCTGATTCAAAAGTCGGGCTTACCTCAATAGGGTTACAACATACTTCGCAATCTTCAACATAAGTCTGCTGACGAATCGAAGGATCCACTAGCGTGGATACTTCTTCCCAGCAATAAGGGCATTGAAAAAAATGCTCGTACATTTTAGAGATGGATAAGTTTTTCTTCTTGTGAAGATAGGTAGATGGCTACAATGACTTCTACAGCTTTTTTGGCCTCGGCCCCGTCTACCATGGGCGATCGATTTTCCTCAATGGCATTTACCATATCTTGGATTACGGTTTTGTGGTTTGCATGTCCGATGCTGGTCGGATCGGAAGCACCGCTTGAATTACCCGACTCTTGCAAAGATTTCGGTTTGGAAGTTCCTTGAACGTTCCATTGCTCGATTTTACCACCTTCCATTAAAATGCTTCCTTTTTCTCCGTAGATTTCCAAACGTTCGGGATAACCGGGATAGAGGGTGGTCCCAGCGGTAATATTTCCTATGGCGCCATTATCAAAGTTCAATATGCCCGTACCTACATCTTCTCCTTCGATATTATGGACCATCGTTCTTACATTACCGAAGACTGATTTCACAGATCCCATTAAATTCAACAATAGATCAATGGTATGGATACCTTGGTTCATAAATGCCGCACCACCATCGAATTTTTTTGTTCCTCTCCAAGGGTTTTTTGCATAATATTCATTGTTTCGATACCAGTTGATATGAGCATTGCCCATTAACAACTTGCCCAATTTCCCTTCTCTAATGGTTCTCTCTACAAGTCGATAATCTTCACTGCACCTGTTTTGCAGGACGCAACCTAAAATCACGTTGTTCTTTTGGCAACTATCAATGACTTCATCGATTTTTTCCGGAGTTACTTCCAAGGGCTTTTCGCTGAGAATGTGCTTTCCGGCTTTCGCAGATCTTTTGATGGCCTCGCCATGGTTGCCGCTTTCATTGCAAACGCAGATCAATTGAATTTCGGGTAAGGCCAGTAGTTTCTCGATATCATCGAAAACTGGAACGCCAAAAAGCTTTTTTGCTTCCTCTACTCTATCGGTAGATTTCGTATAAAGGGCAATCAGATTTGCCCCTTCAATTTCTGATATGCACTTGACATACATATTTACGATTGATCCGGTACCAATTATTCCAATTCCAATTTTGTCCATTTTGCTTGTTTAATCAATAAAAAGATACTGCTTTTAAAGCTTTGCTCAGCATCTATTGCGGAAAGGAATTCAAAAATTAGCAAAATTAAACTACCATCGGCTAAAGACCGATGGGTTTGGGTTTCGCCCCCGCCTGCCGGACGGGCAGGGAAAGGCGACTAAAGTTCTGCCAATTTCCCTACCGCTTTACGCATTTCGCTTTACGCTTTTTCGTATGGCGTATGGCGTATGGCGTATGGCGTATGGCAAAATACTAAAGTCTTCGCCCCCGCCTGCCCTCTTACGGCAGGTAAACCGGCGAGGTCCCCCCAGAAGGATACATTAAAAAGGTACGTTCAACAACTGCCCCGTCAGTTGCAACAATTGAATTTCGGCCAACTTGGCGTCATACTTGGCAAGATTTTTATTGGTCTGGGCATTCAGAAGGTTGATTTGAGCCTGTCTAAATTCAATAGAGGTAATTCGACCCAAATGAAATTGTTCTTTCGAACGTTCGAAATTATTTTGGTTGGTAAGTACGTTCTGCTCCTGAATTTTATAAATGTTCAAACGGTTTGTATAGATAGTTCGGGCGTTCTGTATGTCGCGATTTACTTCCAAGAGTACCTGCTCTTTTAGAAGCTCTTGATTTTCGTAAGCTATCTTCGCATTTTTGACTCGCACTGTTGTTGTTCCTCCATCAAAAAGATTCCAAGTTAACGATGCCCCAAGACGAAAATTTCTTCTATTATTTATATTGACCCCAGGAAAAAATGCACTAGGAGCATTTTGATTTAAGTTCCAGCCATATGAACCGTTTAAACCCACTGTAGGCAAATAACCTGATCTATTTACCTTAATGTCATAGGCGTTGATCTTTAGATTTCTTTCTGTTTGCAATAAAGCCACATTGTTGAGACCAGCCTGGGCAATATACTCTTCAATCTGTAACCTAGGCATAAAATTTATGAGTGTATCCACTTCGAAAACCTCATTGAGGTCTTGATTTAAAACAACGTTCATATCACGTATGACGTTGGTCAATTGTTGCTCAGTATTCAAAAGGTTAATACTATCGTTGGTAACATCGACCTGGGCGTTCAAGATATCAAGTTTTGTATTCTGCCCGTATTCGAAAGCATATTCGGCTCGCGTAATTCGCTGATTAGAAATCTCTAAAGCTTGTCTCTGAACATTGGTATTTTCTGTCAACCTTGCAATTTCAAAATATACACTGAATAATTGCAATATGGTATTCTCTATAGTTTCCCTTGCTTGAAGTTCACTAAGCTGATATTGTTCTTTTAGTATTTTGTAGTTGTATAAGCGACCCAATCCGTCAAACAAAACATAGTTCGCTGTAAGACCAGCATTATAACGTTGCGCTTCGGCTTTGTACAAATCTGTATCCGGTCGAGGTATGGGGTTTCCAGTATCTGGATCAATACTTAGGTTGCCATCAGCATCTCTCAAAAATTGATCTGGAAACTCAAAAGTCGAGTCGTCACGTTGGTAATTGGTGCCGACATTGCCTGTCAAAGTAGGCAAAAAACCAGAATTTAAGATACTCTTATTATTCTCGGCAATCTCTATTTGGTTTTTCGCAACTTTTATTCCGAAGTTATTTTCAAGTGCTAAATTGACTGCATCTTCTTTGGAAAGTAATTTTTCCTGTGCAAAAAGAGTACTGGTCGCAACAAAAAAAAAGATCGTGCTTAGGTATAATTTTTTCATTCTTCTCTACCTTCTAATTCTTTGGGGATTGGCATTAAATTTCACTGGTTTCCGGAACTTTTTGTTGCACACCGTGCGGTTTTGCTATTGCACCTTGCAGATGCAAGCCCTCTTTCTGCTCCTTAATGGCCCGTTCTACCTCTTCTTTGGTAATATCGTTTCCAGTGGCCAGCCATTTCACATTTACCTTTAACCAATTGCTAAAAGACAGAAACAAGGGCAACATGACCAAAGTCAAAACTGTAGCAAAACCGATTCCGTAAGCAATTGAAATGGCCATCGGTATCAAGAATTGCGCCTGTCGACTAGTTTCGAAAATTAACGGACTCAAACCGGCTATAGTGGTTATGGAAGTCAAAAATATGGCCCTAAATCGCGAACGGCCCGCCTCATAAATGGCATCGTCGAATTTCATACCTTCTCGCAGGTTCGTATTGAACTTGCCGATCAAAACGAGACCATCGTTGACCATAATTCCGATCAAGGCAATAATACCCAAAAGCGATAAAATATTCAAGGGGAAATCATGTAGCCAATGACCCCAGGTAACCGCTGTCAAACTAAAAGGAATCAACAAAAGCAACATCAACGGCTGGCTGAAACTTCTAAACGTAAAAGCGATGGTCATATATATCAATGCCAATACCGACAACCCAACCAACTTCAAAGAACCTGTCAATTTACCAAGTTCTCTGTTCTGGCCTTCATAAGAAGCGGTAACCGTAGGGTACTTCGAATGAATTTCAGGCATGATATTGTTCTGTATGTCTGTCATGACATCGGTCGGACTGTCTTTTGGATTTTTCATATCCGCAGAAACCTGAATTTCTCGGCGACCTTCCAACCGATTGATGGCGACATCGCCCCGTTCGATAGTATAATCGGCTATTTCCTTTAAAGGAACTCGGCCGCCACTTGGGGTAACGATGCGCATTTCGTCCAAATCGGCTATAGAAGAGCGATTTTCACGGTCGTAGCGCACCCAAACCCTGATCTCATCCTGCCCCCTCTGAAAGCGCTGTGCCTGGATCCCAAAAAAACCGGCACGTACTTGGCTCATGATATTCCTCAAATCAAGACCCAATAAATACGCATTTTCCTTTAATTGCAAACGGATTTCCTTGATACCAGCCGGATCATTATCGGCAACATCCTTTAGTGTCGGATTGTTGAGAAGTGCTGTTTTCAACTCTAATTTTGCCGCCTTTAATTGCTCGATATTGTTCCCTAAAAGGGATACTGATATGGGCGAGCCTCCGAAATTGCCTCCCGAGCCATAAATCAAACTTTCTGCCCCGATAACGGGGCCTACCAATTCTTCCAAACGACTGGTTACCATATTTGAAGTGATGACATCAGGTCGTTCTTCGCCGGGCAATAGATTAATGGTCAAAGTCGCAGCTGACGATCCCGGCCCCACTTTTTTAATGACATTTTTGAAAAGCACTTTGTCGGTTCCCTTTAAATACCGTTCGGTCAATTCCTGGTTTACGATTTCGGCTTTTCCCTCTATCAACGAAATTATCGAGTCGGTAACCCGTTCGTTCGTTCCATTGGGCATCAATAATTCAATTTGAGCCCTATCACTTGCGATCCGTGGGAAAAAAGAAGTTCGAATAATACCACCGCCGACCGAGCCAAGGGATAAAATCAAGGCCATAGCAAAAATTCCAAAGGTGAACATCTTATATTTAAGGGAGAGCTTTAATAAAGGAGAGTATAAGGTATCACGCATCCAGACCATAAAACGATCCCCCATTTCATTAATTACCCGAAGCTTGGCAAAGGCTTTGGCAATGCCCTTCTTCGGTTTATTATCAAGCGGTTGCAACGCTTTGGAATGTGCCAAATGCGCCGGTAAAATTATCAAGGCTTCTACCAAGGAGGCTACCAAGGTCAGAATAACAATGACGGCTACCTCACCGAAAAATTCCCCAATCCTGCTATCTAAAAACAGGAAAATGGAAAAGGCCAGTATCGTCGTGATTATCGCGGAAAGTATTGGCGGCATTACTTCTATTATGCCATCAACTGCGGCCTGCACCGGAGACTTTCCTTTTTCGTAATGTTGATATATATTTTCGGCTATAACTATACCATCATCGACCAGAATACCGATAACGATGATCATTCCGAACAAAGAAAGTACATTGATGGTCACATCAAAAAATCCAGCGAAAATGAACATTCCCAAAAAGGCAATTGGCAGACCAAAGGCTACCCAAAAAGCCAATCGGGTGTTCAGGAAAAGTGACAGAAAAATAAGTACCAGAAGCATACCCTGCCATGCATTTTTAATCAAGAGCCGGGTTCTACCGTTCAACGTTTC
>QIJL01000451.1 GCA_003232435.1 Flavobacteriales bacterium
TAGGGAATTCAATTAGAAATCAGGAATTGCCATTTGATTTATGTACTTGGTTAGCAATTCGCGGCAATGGCAAAAAACTATATAGTTAACTTTGAGTAAACTATATAGTTTTTCTAAAATTTGGATGTACTGGTTAGGGCCTTGAGACTATTGGAGAGGCAACCAGGCAATTAATGGCTGTTTTCAGAGTCAAGTATCGGGAACATATGGGAGAAGATAAGAACCGACTTCTGGTTCCACCTGTATCCAGAAGGAATTGGTGCAATAATTAATGCTTATGCGGTAGTGTCTATTGTCTTATATGGACATATATTATTTTTCTTTTTATGAGGCTTTATTAGCCTGTTTGGTAGTAAATACGAGTAAATTATTCGTATTTAAACAAGTTGGGCAACATGCATAAGCACAGACAACAAACAGAATAATTTAGATTATGGAAATATTCTTTTACAAGGGCAACGAAAACATACTGGAATCCAAAAAGGGACAAGCAGGAGAGAAATCAACCGAAGCGGATTTGAAGAAGATACAGGATTCGTTTTTAAAAGCCCTTGACAATAAGAATCTTTCCTTTCTGTTGGGTAGCGGCTGTTCTTCTTTCAAACTAGAAGAGACAGAAGATGAATTTAAGGAAATTGGCATTCCTGTGATGGCTCCTATGGCCAAGGAGTTTTATAATTCTGTAGATTTTAAAGATGAAAAGGAATGGTTAAAGGCAACATTGAATATTGATGTTGACAATAAAACTTTCTCATCCAATCTTGAAGAATTTTTATCAACCTTACACAGTCTGTCTTTTTACCATTCAAAGAAAACCATTCCAGTAAATGAAGAAGAAACGGCAGAAAGCAATGAAGTAACTTCTGAAGCAAAAACAGCAAAGTCCTTTGAGGTTATGGATGAAGCTGAAAAGATTGAATCTATTATTCTTAAAGCAAGGAACTTCTTACTTCAAAAATGCCTTAACGAAGGCAATACCAAATCTGTAAAAGACAAGTCCCCTGCTCACCAGCCCTTAATTGAGTTATACAAACAATTTTATAGGAAATTACTTACCAGAAACCCTACTCTACCAAGGCTCAATATTTTCACGACCAATTATGACCTGTATTCAGAAAGAGCTATGGATTTATTGGGAATCCATTACGTAAATGGCTTTACCGGAGGCATAAGCAAATTCTTTAATCCTGCCATTTTCAATTACGCCCTTGCCGAAAAAATGGACTTGTCACAATCAAAATGGAGCGTGATTGACAACTTCTTTTACTTGTACAAAATCCATGGTTCTGTTAATTGGATTCAAGCTGAGGGGGAGAATAAACTATTCAACGTTAAAGAGATTCAGGAACCAACGTTTGAGGAATTGGAGAATGAATCAACTATCATGATTCACCCCACACCATTGAAATACAATGCCAGTCTTGGAAGTCCATATTCCGACTTGTTTCGTGAGTTTCAAAAGAAACTGATGCAAAACAATAATATCTTGGTCACTATCGGATATAGTTTTAGTGATGAACATATCAACAACCTGATATTTCAAGCCTTTACTATACCATCATTCCGTTTGATTGTGATTGGTGAACCGACAAAAAAAAATGCTATTGGCAAGCTGATGGAATTGCACGATTCCAGGATATGGATTATTGGAGAGAATTGGCCTGAAGGAAAAAGTGATTATGTTCCTCTGCATTTCTTTAAAAGGTTTGTAGAGCAAGTTTTACCGGATTTGACAGCAGAAGATCTGGACAAGAAAATGGAGAAGACAATCCAGAACCTCAAAGATTTATTGAAATGACCAAAGAAGATAAGCAGAGGGGTATTGGAAAGGTCGTTGCTATAAACTCCGACCGGTTTTCTGTGGAGCTATTAAGCGGACTGGAAAATTTCAATGTGAGTGGATTTGACGACATACACTATTTTGCTCAACTCAACAGCTACGTCATTGTCCCTTATCAAAATTATTACATCGTTGCTGAAGTGTCAGGGGTTCGGGAGAAAGACCTTAATGTGCCATTCTCTAATCCGACAGATCAGATATTAAGCAAGGTTCAAGCCGGAAAGTTTTTGGAAGTCTTGCCAATTGGAACAATTAAAACAACAAAAGAAGGTGCTTTAAATTTTGAATTTGGTGTAAGTGTCTACCCCACTCTTTATTCAGATGTTCTTTACATCAAAGAGGAAGAGTTAGACACTATTTTCAAAACGAATGCGGTAAAGGTTAAAGTTTGCTTGGAGGATAATCCTGAATGCTCAAAATCGGATTGCACTTGCAATTACCGATACACATCATTACCGATTGGAAAATCAACCATTTTCCCAGATTACGAGGTAAAAATTGACATTGACAAATTTTTTGGTAGCCATTCTGCGATTCTCGGAAATACAGGTAGCGGAAAATCCTGTACCATCGCCTCCATGCTTCAAACTCTTTATAGACTTGAAGAAAATAGTGCTACGGGTAGCACCTTCATCTTCCTTGATGTTAATGGAGAATACAGTCAAGCCTTTGAAAAAATCACAGAAGTCAATTCTAATATTGAGGTTAAAAAGTTCACCATTGATGAAATTGAGGAAGGAAGTACTCTTCAGAAATTCGAACTACCTCATTGGTTTCTTAACATTGACGAGTGGGCCTTGCTTTTAAAGGCAAGCGAAAAATCACAAATACCAATTCTTAGAAATGCATTAGGTTTTACTCAAAATTTAAGCGATGAAGCAAGGCATCACATATATGCGTGTAGCATAATGTATGTTTTTGAAAATTGGGAAAGTGCTGTTTCAAAACGACAAAGAATCGTTTCATTAATAGAGCAGGCAAGATTAGATAGTCCAATTGACTTTTCGAGATACGATGCCCAATACGGCAATTTCCCAAATACAGTATTAGAAGAACAATTCAAAGAATCAGTTCGAGAGTACATTATCGAGGATATAGAAATAGATCCAAAGTATAATTCAGAAAAATTTAGATTCTCTCAACTTGGTGAGGCTCTTGATAGTGCGATACTCTATGAAGAGTATCATGGTAATAAGCAGATAAGGGATTATTGTTCTTCATTGATGACTCGTTATAAGAGCATTAAGGAACGAGACGATTTCAATTTTCTAACTAAAGGAGATTTTGAACACGATGTAGATACATACTTAATGCAATTTCTTGGAATTGAGTCACAAAAGAAAAAGTCCCAAATAGTGATTATTGACCTTAATTCTGCCAATGATGAAATGGTAGAAGTCATTTCTTGTGTGCTTTCAAGATTGATATTTGAAAAACTACGGGAAGCAAAAGACAGGAATAAGTTTCCAGTAAACCTTGTTCTGGAAGAAGCTCATAGGTACATATCCAAAGATGCTGGAAAAGTGTTCGGTAATGCGAACAGAATTTTTGAACGTATTGCTAAGGAAGGCCGTAAATACGGTATGTTCTTACTTGTATCTTCTCAAAGGCCAAGTGAGCTTTCGAAAACTGTATTATCCCAATGCAGCAATTTCATTGTTCATCGAATTCAAAACCCAGAAGATTTATCTCATATCAGGCAAATTACACCACACATTTCCGAAACAATACTAAGAAGGATGCCATCTATACCGACTCAGCACGCGTTGATATTTGGTCATGCAGTTAATCTACCAACTACTTTTAAAGTAAATGAAGCTGACCCGAAACCAAAAAGTGACAACAATGAGATAAGTAAAAACTGGTTCAAGGAAAAGGACTTTAGCATTGAATTGAATTGAAAAAAGAATAGCACGATTGCCCAACAACAGGTATAGTGCATGCCCTGCGGGACACGCACCATACCCAAATCGTAGGGCATTAAAAAAAGAACATAACAATGAAATTTAAATACGCAATTTTGTACGTAGAAAATGTTGTAAATACAATTGAATTCTATGAAAGAGCGTTTGGATTTAGTAGAAAGCTTATTACGCCTGAAAATGATTACGGAGAATTGATTTCAGGTGAAACTACAATTGCTTTCGCTACTATAGAATTAGGTGAATCTAACTTTAGTAATGGGATTCAAAAAATAACAAATTCGGAGAAACCATTCGGTGTAGAACTTGCTTTTACAACTGAAAATATTGAAGAAGATTTTAGGAAAGCTCTTGATGCAGGTGCAAAAGAGTTCGACAGTGTGAAAGAAAAACCTTGGGGGCAAAAAGTTGGATATGTACGTGACAATAACGGTTTTTTAATTGAAATCTGTACGCCAATAAAAGACTGACAATATGGACTTAAAAAACAATCAAATAGACAAGTTTTTAGAAGAAATTAAGGGACAGGACTTTGGAAAATATGAAGTATTAACTCGGTTGAGAGATATTGTGTTAGAAGTGTACCCAAGTGTGTCAGAAACTTTTAAATACGGAGGGATAATGTTTTCCCTTAAAGACGATTTTGGAGGGTTATTTGTCTCTAAAAATCACGTTTCTTTTGAATTCACTTATGGTTACAAACTAGCCTCTGAGTTAAAACTGGAAGGAAACGGGAAATATAGAAGACATTTGAAAATCAATACGCTAAATGACACTGTAGTCGAAAATGTAAGAGTTCTATTGAGGCAAATTGAAAATATTGATAAAAGCTAAAAATGCCCTACAACACTGTATATAGTGTAGCCTTCCCCGTATTCGGACCGCTCTAAATTCGACAATTTTCTCAAGTTTTCATTGTTATCAAGCTGTTCATTGTGATAAAGTCACGGGCTGGTTTTCGTTGCTGTACTTTTCCACTGTTCACAGCATTTTCATAGTACATCCTGGGAGGTAGACCTCCAAGTGATTTATGTGGGTGGTGGTGATTGTAATCATCCCTCCAGTTGTGGATTAACATCCTTAACTGCTCCAGATCTTCAAACCAATAAGCATCCAGGATGTCTTCTCTGAAGATTCTGTTGAACCTTTCGATGTAGGCATTCTGCACGGGCTTTCCTGGCTGAATGTATTTCAGATTAATCTGCTTTTTACCACACCACTCTTTAAAGCGATTGGCTATAAACTCAGGACCATTATCTAAACGTAGATTATTAGGTAACCCGTACTCTTCTTCCAGTAGTTCAAAAATTCGTATCACGTGAACCGAGGTAATGCTCAAGCCTACTTCTATTGACAATGCTTCTCGGTTGTAATCATCGGTAATGTTTAACACCCTGATCTTGCGACCATCACTTAAAGCATCACTCATAAAGTCCACACTCCAGGTATGATTAGGTGTAGCAGGTACTTCCAGAGGATCTTGTACAGGGACAATTAACCGCTTTTTGTACTTTCGTCTCAATCCCAGCTTCATGGCCCTGTATACTCTTAATACTCGCTTTCTATTCCATACATAGCCCTGTAGTCTGATCCTTCCGTAGTAACTGTCAAAGCCTCGTGTTGGATGCTTCTCAGCCAGTTCGGTAAGTTTTTCGATTACCTCACTATCATCTCTGATGCTTTGATAATACCACATGGATCGACATATATCAAGTACCAGGCACACTCTGCGAACGCTTATTTCATAGAGTTTCATCAAGTACAGACCCATTTCTTTTTTGACCACAGGGCTTACCACTTTTTTGACAATACGTCCTTGAGCATTTGGTTATCCAGGCTGATGTCAGCATACATCTGTTTTAATCGCATGTTCTCATCCTCAAGTTCTTTAAGTCGTTTGAGCTGGCTGGCATCCATACCTAAATACTTTTTACGCCAGTTATAAAATGTGGCTTGATGGATACCCATTTCCTTGCACAGGTCTCCTACCTTGCGACCCTGCTCGTTTTCTTTTAGAGCCTTAATGATTTGGCTTTCAGTGAATTTTGTTCGTTTCATTTTGACAGTTTAAGTTACAAATTTGTTTATTTTTAAACTGTCCGATTTTTAGGGAAGGCTACAATAGCAAATAGGGCGTTCAGTGATTTACAAAAGTTCAGTGCGATTTATAAAAAACACCGCGCCAAAGAAGTTACAAAGAGGAGGTCTGTAAGCTGACTAATGCCTGGTTTACATTAACCTAAAAAATATACCACCACTAAGTAAAAAATGGATGGGCACAATAATACCCCAATACCGGTATAGAAGGTTGCGGTCAGCGCTCCGTAGGGTACTAACTTAGGATCAGTGGCAGCAAGTCCGGCAGCCACACCGCTGGTAGTGCCAATCATACCCCCAAGAATCATTGCAGTACCGGGATTGTCCAAGCCGATTCGTTTTGCCAATACCGGAGTAATAATGGTAACAAAAATGGTTTTTATCACACCGGTGGCAATACTAATAGCGATTAACTCGGAAG
>QIJL01000543.1 GCA_003232435.1 Flavobacteriales bacterium
TAGTTAGTATATTGATTGTCAATACTTTAATATACAAAAAATTCTGCTCTTTCTATGTTGAAAAAACGTTTTCTTAGGTCGAACTCAGGTTATGAGTAAGAGTTCTCCCTTTGGGGGCTAGTGGGCTACCGCAACGGAAATCCTTTTGCCGCCCACCAGGGGTGTATTTCAATTTGTAGTCTACCGGCCTTTACCATCGGATCTGAATTGGCAAGACTATCTGCCATTTCTAGGGTTGGTACATTATAAATCGTGATTCCACGAATATCGCCATCGTCTCCGAATGGCCCTGAAATATCGGCATAGCCTTGGTCGTACATGCTGCCCAAGTGGGCCATATGCAATGCTTGCAAACTATCGGCTTCTTCTTTGCTCTGAGAACGGTTTGCCCCTCTTTTTAAAAAGGCGATAAAATATTGTTGCATCAATACGGTGTCTTTGGTTTCTTCATCGACATAGTCGAAGATTTCAAATCCGTTGGAGGTCAATTCTTCCTTTAGTTCCCTGGCCGATTTTTTCTTCTTGACCATTTCCTTAGTATCGGAGATTACATCAGCTACTTTATTTTCCCCTTTACAAGAAGAAATGATCAAAATGATTATCAACGTTACTATTTTGGCTAATTTTTCCATTGTGAATACGGATTTCTGCTTAATTGTGAATTGTAATATTTGACATCTCCGGTAATCTCTTCATCCAACCAATCTGGTTTTTCAAAAGATTCATTTTCATTTTGCAGTTCTATTTCGGCTACGATTAGCCCTTCATTCTCGCCATGGAATTCATCTACTTCAAAAACATGTTGCCCAGCGTCTATTTCATATCTGGTTTTTTCCAAAACTCCCTGCTCACATAATCGCAATAATTCCTCTGCATCGTTTTTTTGAATTTCTTTTTCCCATTCAAACCGAGAAGTCCCCGATTCGTTTGACTTCCCCTTGACTGTCAAAAAACCTTTATTCCCCTTAATACGTATTCGAACTGTTCGCTCTGGGTGGGTATTTAAAAATCCTTGTGAAATCTTTTCTTTAGAAAGTGCATCCTTTTTATAGGCATCTGACTTTACCAAGAATTTTCGTTCTATTTCTATCATATTAAAAGGAGAGAAAATTAATCTTCAGAGGTTTCAACCTCCATAGATTCTATCTTCTTCTGTAACAAATGGTTCATGTCAATAGATGGGATGAAGTATGAGCCCAAATGAAAGTTACTTGTTGTGATGGCAATTACGCTTCTGAGATGTGCTATTGCCATAGGTAAAGCAGACCTACTAACAAGGGCGCCCCTAATCTCTTCAGGTTTGTCCAATCCCTTTTCAAACTTGAATTCGAACTCTCCAAATACATCAATGCCATATCCTTGCTGAAATTGATCGTCTTTGAAATTATCCATTCGGACAATTATTTTAAATAGGTCTTCGTCGTCATCATTAAAAAATACATCGAAATCGAAATCGAAATCGCCATTGGTAACTATGTTATCTTCCTCATCCTCATTACCAGGAAAAGAAATTATATTTATTCCCAATAAATTAAAATTCCCAATTTTTAATTCAGACTTTTTTATATTCATCCTTCTAGCCGTTCTTCTTCTTTATCCAAATAACCTTTATATATGTGATACTCTTGATACCTCTCTTTATTTTTTAAAACATCATGCCTTGAATTGTATACTGTATCCATGTAATTATTATCATGATTGTAATCTCCTAATTTAACATCGAAAGGAAGACCAAGAGCATTTTGCACTTTAACCAAAAAATCCATATTTACAGATTTATGAGCGCTAAACATCTGAGAAATATAGCTCTGAGAATAATCCATATCCTTTGCTAACTTTTTTCTCGAAATGGCATTTTGATTCAGGAACCCTTCAATAACCTTTACGAATTTAAGAGACAGTATTTCCTTTTGATATTCGAATTTTTCTTCTTCATTTTCGAATCCAATTAGATTGCTCAATGAACTTGTTTTGTAAGTGCCTTCCATAGTATTGTTTGCTATTAGTATTCTAACTTTGTAATCTTATCAATAATGTTCAGAATTTTTTCGCTTTTGCGATTTTTTTGAACTTTTTTCACAACGGGAGTGACCATCACAACTTTTTGGCCATCCTTATTGAACTCCTTACAATAAATTCTAATGTTTTGATTTTTTGATTGTCCCCCCTTAAATTTAATTGCAGTAACTCCCTTCCCCTCTCTTTTGTATATCGAATCATGATATTCGCATCTCAAAATACAGCCGAAAATGGTATTTAATTTTTTCCTGCCGGCACTTGCTAAAAAAGTTTCTATTTCTTTTTTGGTTTTCTGACTCTCAGCGTCAATAAAAATTTGAACCTTCGAGTTTTTTAGTTCGGGAACTTCATCTTGCAAATTAGTCGTATCTATTCTTTCGACCTTTCGTTTCAAACTTAAGCTATTGGTTAATTTAAATATGCAATCATCGGCTTGGCGGTCAAAGGTTTCAAGCAAATATATGTAATAGCCGCTTAAGAAGAGCTGAGAAGGCTTTTTTTTGATAAAAATTAACTCCTAGCTTAAAACGAAAGATAGAACGAATTATTGCTTAACACCAATTCATGAAGCAATAATTTGTTATCATTCCCTCCTTACCAAATATTTTAAAGAAGTTAATAATGTAAAAGCCTTTGGGTTTTTTGCATTTTTAATAATTCAAAATTTAGGGTAGTTTCGAGTAATGGCCAATACTCTTCCTTTACGAAAAATCATCCATGTAGATATGGATGCTTTCTACGCTTCAGTAGAGGAATTGGACAATCCTGAACTAAAAGGAAAACCAGTAGCCGTTGGGGGAAGCGAAAAGAGAGGTGTTGTTTCTGCGGCAAACTATGAGGCCCGCAAATTCGGAGTGCGAAGTGCCATGAGCGGTTATTTGGCAAAGAAGAACTGCCCCCATATCATTTTTGTAAAGCCGAACTATGCTAGGTACTCTGAAATCTCAAAAAAAATCAGGGCCATCTTTTTTGACTATACGGACCTTGTCGAACCACTTTCGTTGGATGAGGCCTATTTGGATGTTACGGTCAACAAAAAAGGAAATCCTTCGGCAACCTTAATTGCCAAAGAAATCCGCCAACGTATTTTTGATGAATTGGGCTTGGCTGCTTCCGCAGGAATTTCAATTAATAAATTCATAGCCAAAGTAGCGAGTGACATCAACAAACCCAACGGACAGAAAACCGTAAACCCTGAAGAAGTAATCCAATTTCTGGAAGAATTGGAAATCCGAAAATTCTATGGCGTGGGCAAGGTAACTGCCCAAAAAATGTACAAACTGGGAATCTTTACAGGCAAAGATCTCAAAGAAAAATCACTGGAGTTTCTCGATGAGAATTTTGGCAAAAGCGGTGAATACTACTATCATGTGGTTCGCGGTATTCACAACAGCCAAGTAAAACCTCACCGCATTCCGAAATCGGTCGGCGCGGAAAGAACCTTCAGCGAAAACCTCAGCAGTGAAATCTTTATGCTCGAACGTTTGGAACATATCGCGGAAGAATTGGAACGGCGGCTGGGCAAGTCCAAAATTGCTGGAAAGACCATTACATTAAAAATAAAATACAGTGATTTTACCTTGAATACAAGAAGCAAGACCTTGCCCTATTTTGTATCGGACAAAGGTTTGATTTTAGAAACTGCAAAAGAACTATTATATCAAGAAGAGCTTCAAAATTCGGTACGTCTTCTGGGAATTTCCCTTGCCAACCTCAACACCGAAAAAAAGAAAACAGAGCCCAAAGAGGGGTCTGTCTCTGTACAGTTGAAGTTCGATTTTTAGATTCAGCTTTTGATACTGCCTCTTGTCGGAAAACAAATTCTAGACTACATAGTGTCTGGTCGGAAATACAGCAAAATCAGAAAAGTTTCTTTTTGCGATAATTTTACTTTACTTCGACAGGCTCAGCACATGTTTTTTAATCGTCTGATGCTAAGGCATCACCTCATAAAAAGAAAGTCAAATTCTCATCAAAAATAATTCTTTTCGTAAAATTCGTCTATTTACACTACATAGTTTTCATAGAGGCCAAAGTAACCGACCAAATAATGGCCGACGAGATAAAAATGCCAATGGTATTGGCCCAAAAGGCTTTTCGTTTTTCTATCTTGAAAAGATAGGCGGCAATGCTTCCTGCGTAAACTCCTGTGCCCGGTAAGGGAATCATCACGAATAGCACTAGTCCGAAAAAACCATACTTTTTAATTTTATCCCCAGAACCTGTTTTCGCTTTTCTTGCAACGAACAATGCCGATTTTTTATAAAATGTCCATTTCGTTAGATATCGATTGATTCTTTCCAAAAAAAACATCATCATAGGAAAAACAAGCACATTGGCAAGAAAACAAAACAAAAAGACCCAATAGACGTTTAGCCCCTTGAGCATACCATACGGAATACCCACTTTGGCCTCGCCAAATGGCGATAAGCTCCACAGAATGGCCACAATGAAATCTATTATCAAGGTCTCTTATTTTGAGAGTGCTAAACTAACGATCCAATACATCAAACCGTACATTTAAACTCACAAAAAAGAATTAAAAATTGTGCAGTTGAAAAGAATCATCGGGAATTCCACAGAAATACCTAAACAGCAAAACCGAACCTAAGAAAGAATCGGTTTCGGTACAATTGAAGTTTGATTTTTAAAAACTGCAGGTCTCGATCTCCGTTACACGAAGCGTATTGACCATTCCCTTATCTTTAATGGGCATCGCGGCAAGACTGATCAGCATATCGCCGACATCCAAAAATCCTTTTTTACAAGCAATGGCGTTTACGTCTTCAATGGTCTCATCCGTAGAGACATACTTATCGTAATAAAAGGCCTTTACGCCCCAAAGAAGATTAAGCTGTGTCAATATCCTTCTATTTGAAGTGAACACCAAAATATGGGCGCTGGGTCTCCAAGCTGATATTTGAAACGCAGTGTAACCACTATTGGTCAAGGTCGAAATGGCCTTGGCCTTTATTTCGTTGGCCATAATAGCAGCATGGTAGCATACCGCTTTCGTGATGTATCTTCTTGTTCTGATATGTGGGGGATCATGAGGTACGTGAATCAAGTCGGAGCTTTCAACACTTCTCAAAATACTTGACATTTTTTCGACTACTTGAACAGGATAATTACCTACGGAAGTTTCACCCGATAGCATAACGGCATCGGCACCATCCATGACCGAATTGGCAACATCGTTGACTTCTGCTCGGGTAGGCGTCAAACTCGTAATCATTGTTTCCATCATTTGGGTAGCGATAATCACGGGAATTCTTGCTCTTTTGGCACGGAGCACCAATTGCTTTTGAATCAAAGGAACTTCTTGAGCCGGCACCTCGACCCCTAAATCTCCTCGTGCGACCATCAGGCCGTCACAATGTGCAACGATCTTGTCGATATTTTCGACAGCTTCCGGTTTTTCGATTTTGGCTATGATCGGAATTTTATGCTCTGAATGTTCTTCGATGATTTTCCGAAGATCTATTAAATCCTGCTCAAAACGAACAAATGACAAGGCTATCCAATCGACCTTTTGCGAGACGGCGAATATGGCGTCTTCGACATCTTTTTCTGTAAGTGCCGGAAGCGAAATATTCGTGTTAGGCAAGTTCACGCCCTTTTTCGATTTCAACGGCCCGCCTTGAATCACCTTTGTTTTTACGGTATCTTCCCCATTCGTTGAAACGACCTCAAACACGAGCTTTCCGTCATCAAGTAAGACTCGCTCGCCTGGTTTTACGTCCTTAGGGAAGACGTCATAGTTCATGTAGACTTTTTCAGAAGTGCCCTCAAAAGGTTTTCCGGTAACGAAATCGATTTCATCCCCTGGGGAAACAACGACTTCACCTGCCATGACACCAACTCTCAATTTAGGTCCCTGCAGATCCCCGAGTATGGAAACATTCGTACTCAATTCTTCATTAAGCTCTCGAATCATGGCAATTCTTTCGATAACATCTTCGGGAGCCGCATGTGAAAAATTTATTCGAAATACATCGGCACCGGCCAGTATCATTTCCTTTAAAATTGCTTTCTTAGAAGTTGCCGGCCCTAGGGTCGCAACTATTTTGGTCTTCTTTTGGGTTGGCATTCTTAAAAAATTAGGTTGTTCTTTGAATTCAATTTTTCGCAATCGACCATATATGCCGTCATTACGGTAGGTATTTCTTGTATGCTTTTGACCAGTGTATCAGAAACTTCTTGGTCTATTTTAATAAAGTAATCCACCTCTTTATATTCAGGCACAAGATGATGTTTTGCAGATGAAGGCATGTCTTTAAAAAGGCCCGTCATACTTACATTGCTATCACCAAATACTCCATTGGGGAAAAGAGACCAATTACTATCGGTTTTCTCATCAAACCATTCAAACATCGGGAACGCAAGATTTTCCTCAATATCAACATCTTGCTTGCTTCTCTTGAAACGTGTCTTCAACCTTGAATTAAGGACATAGGCCAATGCGTGATCCTCCAGGTTGCAGTGCAGGGCGATCAGCATAAACCATTCATCATAAAAATCTTCTAGGATCTTATGCTTTGTCCCCATAAAATAATGTAAAGGCGAAATGTAAAGATAGGACTATTACCCAAAACTGCCATATGTTTTACAATGGCCTATCGGTTAAAACAAAATCATAACGATTTATTGATATTCTACCAAAAAATCAGAGTTTGCCCATCTTGTCCTGTAGGGCAAAGTAGGCTCTTTTCGAGGCCCGTTCTTCGGCCTTCTTCTTAGAAGTTGCCCTAGCCTTTGCAATGACATTATCTTCTATTGAAAGCTTTACCGCAAAATGTTTTAACGCATCATTGCCGCTATCTTCATAAACATTATAATCGAAAGTCTTTTTCTGCTTTTGACACCATTCGATTACCAAACTCTTATAACTGATGACCCTTCCCTCTAATTGTTCAATATCGACATAGGGTTCAATAACGCTTTCGTGAATGAATTTTTCGCAGTAATTGTAGCCCCGGTCCAAATAAATGGCCCCCACTAGGGCCTCGAAGACGTTACCATGAATATTATCGCCAAAATGGGTCTTGGGTATTCTACTTCGAACGAATTGAATCAACCCAAGATCCTTCCCGAGCTCGTTCAGGTGCTTTCTACTAACGATCTTCGAACGCATTTTGGTCAAGTAGCCTTCGTCGCCTTCCGGCACTTCATCATACAAGTGCTTGGAAATAATAGTCCCAAGCATTGAATCCCCCAGAAATTCAAGGCGTTCATAATTCATTGGGTTACCCTCATCATCTTTTTTATTGGCCGATCGATGTAGAAAAGCTTTTTTATATATGCCCAGCGTCTTTGGCTTGAAGCCTAGAATGTTGGTCATGCCCAAAAAAAAATCCCCATCCTCTTTAGAATGGGAACTGAATAAATGGGAAGCAAAATTCATTATTTGGTTTAACTGATTTTTTTGAACACTACGCAGGCATTATGTCCGCCGAAGCCGAAGGTATTGCTCATCGCCACATTGACCTCTCGTTCTTGTGCCTTGTTCAAAGTCAGGTTCAGGCTAGGGTCGATGTTTTCATCTACGGTGGTGTGATTTATTGTAGGTGGCACTAAGCTGTGTTCCATAGCCAATATCGATGCAATTGCTTCAATGGCACCGGCCGCTCCTAGCAAATGGCCGGTCATCGATTTGGTAGCGTTGATATTGATATTCCGGGCATGTTCGCCGAAAACTTGCGAGATTGCTTTTAATTCGGCCACATCACCCAATGGTGTGGAAGTACCATGGGTATTTATCGCATCGACTTCATCGATACCGATTCCTGCATCCCTTAGACAATTTTCCATCACTTTTACCACGCCTATTCCGTCTGGGTGCGGTGCTGTCATATGATAGGCGTCACTTGAGAGTCCGCCACCGACAACCTCGGCATATATTTTTGCGCCTCGTGCCTTGGCATGTTCGTATTCTTCCAATATTAGTGCTCCGGCTCCTTCACCAAGAACAAATCCATCTCGGGTCGCATCGAAAGGTCTTGATGCCGTTTCAGGGCTTTCATTTCTTTTCGAGAGTGCATGCATGGCGCCAAAACCGCCTACACCCGCCTGCGTTATCGCCGCCTCGCTTCCTCCCGTAACAACAACATCACAATAACCCAAGCGAATATAGTTCAGGGCATCGATCATTGCATTGGCGGCAGATGCACAGGCCGATACGGTAGTATAGTTGGGGCCCATAAAACCATGCTTTATGGAAATATTTCCTGGGGCGATATCAGCAATCATTTTAGGTATGAAGAAGGGGTTGAACCTTGGTGTACCGTCTCCTTCGGCAAAGTTCACCACCTCATCTTGAAAAGTTTTAATTCCGCCGATACCTGCTCCCCAGATAACCCCAACACGGAATTTATCTACCGCCTCTAAATCAAGCTTGGCGTCGAGAATCGCCTCATCAGATGATATTAGGGCAAATTGGGCAAACCTGTCAAGCTTTCTGGCTTCTTTTCTATCAAAATAATCTTCAGGATCGTAATTTTTGATTTCACAGGCGAATTTTGTCTTGAACTTTTCGGTATCGAAATGGGTTATACCGGTAGAGCCGCTCTTTCCATTCTTAAGGCCTTCCCAATATTCCTCGACATTGTTTCCGATGGGCGTAAGAGCCCCCAAGCCAGTAATTACAACTCGTTTTATGTGCATTGAACCCGATTTTTCCGAACAGAGTGAAATTAAAAAAAATTATCCATGCAGCATTGTACCACATGGATAATTTTCAATTCTTATCAAGTAAGCATAATATTACTTCGCTTCTTCTATATAACTAATGGCTTGACCTACGGTTGCGATATTTTCTGCTTGGTCGTCCGGTATTTGAATATCGAATTCTTTTTCGAATTCCATAATCAGCTCAACGGTGTCCAATGAATCGGCTCCTAGGTCGTTGGTAAAGCTAGCTTCTGATACTACTTCATTTTCATCAACACCCAACTTATCAATGATGATAGCTTTTACTCTTGATGCAATGTCTGACATAATAATTTGGTTTTAAAAATTTAAACTGTTGGCAAAAATAAAAAACTTTAGATGAATAACACTATTTACGGTTAAAATGTAATGTAATTTAAAAAATTAACCCGATAGTAGTACTTTCGTCTTGTAATTTATTCCTTCGATAACCGCTTTCCTCTTGTATGAAACGAATTGTATTATTTGCCTCCGGTTCTGGTTCAAATGTTGAAAACATCATACGTTACTTTCATGGTAAGCGGAATTCGGTCGATGTCGCCGCTGTACTCACTAACAAAAGGGGTTCCAAAGTCTTAGACCGTTGCAACAATCTAAATATCAACGGATTATATTTTAACAGGAATGCCTTTTACGAAACCGACTGCGTGCTCGATATACTAAAAGCACTAAAACCCGACCTGATTATTTTGGCCGGATTTCTTTGGAAAATGCCGAAAAAAATTATCCAAAATTTTCCAGATAAAATCGTCAATATACATCCTGCGCTTTTACCAAAATATGGTGGCAAAGGAATGTACGGAAATCATGTGCACCAAGCTGTAAAGGATAACCAAGAAACCGAAACCGGAATTACCATACATTATGTTAACGAAAGCTACGATGAGGGCGCTTCTATTTTTCAGGCAAAAACGATTATTTCCTCAGATGATTCTGTAGAAGACATTGCCAAGAAAGTCCACACTTTGGAATATGAGCATTTTCCCAAAGTAATCGAGAAATTACTGTCCTCCCCCGAAACTGCTGAAAAAGAAGTTCCGACCCCTCCCAAGGAGGGGTAAAAAATCAATCTGATTTTCAACCTGGTTATGGCAAAAAAGAAAAAGTTCTATGTGGTTTGGAAAGGAAAGCACCCCGGGATTTTCGAAACTTGGGAAGATTGCAAGGCCCAGATAACAAGCTATAAAGGTGCACAGTACAAATCGTTTTCAACTTTTAACGAAGCCAAAAAAGCCTTCAATGGCAACTATGCCGATTACAGCAAATCGAAATCAAAGATCACAAAGCTCTCACAAGAAGAGCTTATCAAATATGGGACCCCGAATTACCATTCGATTTCTGTGGATGCCGCCTCGAGCGGAAATCCCGGTGTGATGGAATATCAAGGTGTCGATACCAAGACCAAAAAAGTACTTTTCAAACAAGGCCCTTTTAAGCAGGGCACCAATAATATAATTTTTAGCGCTCGTACATGGGCTTGCCTATTTAAAAGAACGAAAAAGCGACCGCATTCTTTATACAGATTCACGGATTGCGATGGGGTGGGTCCGCAAAAAAACCTGCAATACCAAACTTGAGGAAAACGCAAAGAATAAAAATCTTTTTGATTTGATCCGAAGAGCGATTAGCTGGCTAAAAGAAAACGACTACAATACACCTATCGTTAAATGGGAAACCAAAGTTTGGGGGGAAATTCCTGCTGATTTTGGGAGGAAGTAATGCTCTTAAGATTCTTGACAATTCGATT
>QIJL01000258.1 GCA_003232435.1 Flavobacteriales bacterium
GATTCAGACCCTCAATTCAATCGTTTTTTACAAATCGCTTCAACTCGGTAAAAGAATGTGTGGTTTGCTCAACTATAGCTAAAAGAAGAAAATATATCAGCACAGAGGAAGATAACGAAATAAGAAAAAAACTTGAAGAACTATCAAAAATGATTTCAGGCTTACAGAAATATCTAAAAAACAAACAAACAAAAATAACGTCAATAGACCCATTTTTAACATCAACAAGTAATTCCATAGTCTAACGACTACGAACGACTGACTATTAAAAAACTAACGTCTACCGACTACAAACTACGAACTGTAATGAGTAAGCAAAAAAAGAATGCCAATAAGGAATTTAAACCAGCATCGTGGGCTATCGACAACCCGTCTGTAATCTTTGTGATGATCGCTATTTTATTGTGGGTAGGCTTTTCAGCCTATCAGTCCATGCCACGAGAGGATTACCCCGAGATCGTCGAAACCAAGATTTATGTGAGCACACCATACCCTGGGAACACTGCGGAAGATATCGAACGTTTGATAACCGACCCTTTGGAAGATCGATTGAAAAACGTCAGCAACGTAGTGGAAACAATCTCCACTTCACAAGAAGATTATTCGATTATTACCGTTGAATTCGACGAGGACATCACGGTAGAACAGGCAAAACAAAAAGTAAAGGACGAGGTCGATGGCGAAAAGGCAGGTGAAGACTGGCCCACATTCAACGGAGCCAAGGTAGAACCGAATATTTTCGATTTGAACCTCGCCGAATCCTTCCCCATCATGAATGTTAATTTCACTGGGGATTATCCTGTGGGAAAATTAAAGGAATATGCTGAATATTTAGAGGATGAAATCGAGAACCTTCCACAAATCAAAGAGGTAGATATTCGCGGGGCCCAAAAAAAAGAAGTTGAAGTAGCTGTTGATGTATATAAAATGATGGCCGCGAAAGTCAGTTTTGAAGATGTCATTGGAGCAATAGGCAATGGCAATATAACCATGTCCGCGGGGAACATCAAAACCAGTGAACAACGCAGAACCATTCGTGTTTTGGGCGAAATTCAAGACCCCCAGGAACTCAATGACTTTGTTGTTAAATCTGAGAACGGTGCAGTATATCTCAAAGATATCGCAACGGTTACTTTTGATGAAGAAGAAAAAACCACATTTGCACGAGAATTTGGGGAAAGTGTGGTCATGCTTGACATCAAAAAACGTTCGGGCACCAATACCATTGAAGCCACAACACAGATTCGAGAAATCGTAAAGAAAGCCCAGGCCGACTACTATCCTGCTGATTTGAATATTTCTATTGCAAATGATTCTTCAGGTCGCACGCTGAACCAAGTCGATGACCTGGTGAACAGTATTATTTTCGGTATCATTTTGGTGGTAACGGTTTTAATGTTTTTCCTCGGATTTCGTAACGCCCTCTTTGTCGGGTTTGCGATTCCGATGTCTATGTTCATCTCTTTCTTTGTGCTAAACTCTTTAGGCTTTATCATTGACGACCTTAGCTTTACCCTGAATACCATGGTATTGTTCGGAATGATCATGGGGCTAGGTATGCTGGTAGACAATGGTATCGTAGTAGTTGAAAACGTATATCGCTTAATGAGCGAAGGTATGTCTCGTACCGAAGCTGCCAAAAAGGGCATTGGTGAAATCGCCTACCCGATAATTATCTCCACGGTAACTACCGTGGCCGCTTTTGTTCCACTTGGACTTTGGCCAGGCATTTTCGGGCAATTCATGATTTATTTTCCGGTTACACTCTCGGTCGTATTGGGCTCGTCGCTATTCGTTGCGATTTTTATGAATTCGATGCTGGTTTCCCAGTATATGGAAATCGGTGATAAAGAGATCGGCCTTAAAGGTCTTATTAGAACTACGGCTATTTTAGTTGGTATTGGAATACTGATACTGTTCCTGGGCGGTGCTGTTAGAGGTTTGGGTACAGTGATGATCTTTACCGCCCTTATGTTCTGGGCCTATAAATATACAATCAAGGGGTGGGCCAATAGTTTTCAGAGCAACGTAATGCCAAGATTTGAAAATTGGTATGAAAGGCGAATTAAACACGCCCTACGTGGTGGGAATGTTTACTGGTATTTTGGAGTAACAGTACTTCTATTAGTAGTGACCTTCGTGCTATTTGGAATGTCAATTGGCACCGGAAGAACCAAAATCGAGTTCTTTCCTGAGAATAAACCAAATGAAGTATATGTTTATATCGAATATCCAGAGGGTACATCCATCGAAAAAACGAATACCATTACCAAGGCCATTGAAAAAAGGGTGTATGATGTGGTAAAACGCGAAAAGTATAAAAGAGATGCCGATTATAATTACTTGGTAGAGTCTGCTGTATCACAGGTGGGTGAAGGTGCTGGTAATCCACAAACCGATGGCGGCTCATCTTCGGAAATGCCGCATCGAGGTAAGGTTACCGTTTCAATGCGCGAATTTAAATACCGAAACGGATTGGATACAGAAGAACTTCGTGGAGCAATTCAAGATAATCTTACGGGCATATACCCGGGTGTTTCCATATCTGTCGAAAAACTTTCCGAGGGCCCCCCGGCAGGTTATCCCGTAAACATTGAGTTACAAGGCAAAGATTATGATGAGTTGATCAACACCGCTGAAGATATTCGTGACTATATCAATAGCAAGAACGTTCCCTATATTGAAGAATTGAAAATCGATGTGAACAAGAGCAAGCCCTCGATGCAAGTTGTCGTCGATCGCCAAAAAGCGGGAGAACTAGGTGTGGCCGTTGGTCAGGTCGGGAATCAATTACGACGTTCTTTGTTCGGTGAGAAAGCGGGCGTGTACAAGTTAGATGGTGAAGATTACGATATCAACGTACGTTTCAATAGAGATTTACGCTTTGATCAAAACGCGCTCTTCAACCAGAATATCATTTTTAGGGATCAAGCTTCAGGGCAAATAAAGGAGGTACCTGTTTCAGCCGTTGCCAAACAACGAAATTCTTCTGGATTCAGTTCTATCAAGCATCGAAATGGTAATCGGGTCGTTACTGTGTACTCCGGATTGAAGGCAGGAGGTAATCCCGCACAGGTAGTTGATGAAGTCAGAAAAGAAATGGAAAACTTCAAAGGTATTCCTGATACAGTAAAGGTGGACTACACTGGAGAAATAGAGGAGCAGAATAAACAGATGAACTTTTTGGTAGGTGCCTTTTTCGGAGGCTTGGCCTTGATCATGTTGATATTGATTTTCCAATTCGGGGGAATTTCGAAACCCTTGATTATCATGATCGCTATTTTCTTGAGTTTTATCGGAGTATTCGGCGGATTGATGATTACCGGCTGGTCTTTCGTCATCATGATGACCATGATGGGGATTATTTCCCTTGCGGGAATCGTTGTTAATAATGGTGTTGTACTTTTAGATTACACCCAGATTCTTATCGATCGCAAAAAAGTAAAACTCGACATGGATGATAAGGACCTACTTTCGATGGAAGATGTAACCAAAGTGATTACCCAAGCAGGTAAGGCTAGGTTGAGGCCAGTAATTCTCACAGCGATTACTACGGTACTAGGATTGATTCCATTAGCGATCGGGCTGAACATTGATTTCTTTTCGCTCTTCACGGATTTTGACCCAAAAATCTATATGGGGGGTGATAATGTCGTTTTCTGGGGACCACTGGCATGGACGGTTATCTTCGGATTAATTGTGGCGACCTTCTTGACCCTTATCATAGTTCCTGTTCTTTTCAATATTACCTATAGAATGAAAACATGGTTAAGGCACATGAGAAGCAAGAATGTAGAAAACGGACAAGTTTTAGAAAAAGCGGCTTAAGGGCACCTCTAAAAACTCATTCGCATCAAAATTTTCAGAGCCTTTCTTAGACGAATAAAATTTATGAAGTACTATCGAGATAATACCTTTGGGAGCAAGGATAATAAACAATCTGACTGCGTTATATTTTTGTGAAATAGCTATACTTCGACTAGGCTCAGCACAAGTGGCTATTCCAAGCCAACGCGGCAAGCTGGCTCGTTCGCTAAAAATGTTTTCAAAACATTTTTTTAACGCTCCGCCCTCTTGCATCTTATTAGAAATGAGTTTTTAGAGGTGCCCTTAAGTTTTAAAACAGAAAATCATTTTCAGAAGTCAAAAGAGGATTCCTTGATTTTTTAAGGAATCCTCTCTTTTATAGTATTGTTACTAGGCAATACTTCGTAAATTCGGCTTCTTAAATAACTTCCATGTACAGAAGTCATACCTGCGGAGAATTGCGGGAATCACACATCGATCAAAAAGTTACACTCTCAGGCTGGGTACATAAAATCCGCGACAAAGGTTTTGTTGCCTGGGTAGATCTTCGTGATCGTTATGGAATTACACAGTTGGTTTTTGACGAAGATCGCACGTCAAGTAAACTCATCGCCCAGGCCCGCGATCTGGGTCGAGAATTTGTTGTTCAAGTGAATGGTGTTGTTATTGAAAGAGTTTCTAAAAATGCCAATATCCCGACAGGGAATATCGAGGTTTTGGTGGAGGAGCTCGCAGTGCTGAACGAATCGAAAACCCCTCCTTTTACAATCGAAGACGAAACCGACGGTGGCGAAGATCTTCGCATGAAATATCGATATCTGGATATCCGAAGAAATCCTGTAAAGAACAACCTCGTCTTTCGGAGTAAAGTTACTATGGCCGTTAGAAAATATCTTTCGGAGGAAGGTTTTATTGAGGTGGAAACGCCTTATTTAATAAAATCCACTCCCGAAGGTGCGCGTGATTTTGTCGTACCCAGCCGAATGAACGAAGGGCAATTTTACGCCTTGCCACAATCTCCCCAAACCTTCAAGCAGCTATTGATGGTCGGCGGATTGGATAAATATTTTCAAATCGTAAAATGTTTCAGGGATGAAGATTTAAGGGCCGACAGACAACCTGAGTTTACACAAATAGACTGTGAAATGGCCTTTGTGGAGCAAGAGGATATTCTGAATGCTTTTGAGGGATTGACAAAATATTTACTGAAGGAAATCAAGGGAGTAGAAATTGAAAAGTTCCCTAGGATGACTTTTGACGAAGCCATGAAACGTTATGGAAATGACAAACCCGATATTCGCTTTGGAATGGAATTCGGCGAGTTGAACGAAGTCGCCCAACATAAAGAATTTAATGTATTTAATTCCGCAGAGTTGGTAGTCGGAATTGCCGTACCCGGAGGAAATAGTTACACGAGAAAAGAGATAGATAAATTGACCGATTGGGTTAAACGGCCACAAGTCGGTGCTTTAGGCATGGTATATTGCCGTTGCAATGAAGATGGAAGTTTTAAATCATCTGTCGATAAATTCTATGACCAAGAAGATTTGGCCAAATGGGCCGAGGTTACAGATGCAAAAGCAGGAGATTTAATCTGCGTACTTTCCGGAGATAAAAACAAAGTAAGAGCGCAGTTAAGTGCCTTGCGCATGGAATTGGCAGAACGTTTAGGTCTAAGAAACCCTGAAGAGTTCGCTCCACTATGGGTTATCGACTTCCCATTATTGGAGCTTGACGAAGAAACCGGAAACTACCACGCAATGCACCACCCTTTCACTTCGCCAAAACCCGGGCAATTGGAATTACTGGAAACCGATCCAAGTGCCGTTCGTGCCAACGCCTATGATTTGGTCTTGAACGGTAATGAAATCGGTGGAGGATCCATTCGTATTCACGATAAAGAAATACAAAGCACCATGTTCGGGCATTTGGGCTTTACCCCTGAAGAAGCCAAAGCACAATTTGGTTTCTTGATGGATGCTTTTCAATATGGCGCACCTCCACACGGCGGTATCGCTTTTGGACTAGACCGATTGGTGGCCATTCTCGGCGGACAAGAAACAATTCGTGATTTTATCGCCTTCCCTAAAAACAATAGTGGTCGTGATGTGATGATCGATGCTCCCGCTCCGATTGATGATGGGCAACTGAGGGAATTGAATCTCAAACTAGATATTCAATAGAATAGGATACGGCCTTAGAGAATAAGTTTATGAAGTATATCATCCTACTCATTTTTTTAACTTCTTTGGGCTCCATTATCTACGGCTTTACACTACCCGAAACCGAAACTGATTTGGCGGATAAATTTATCGGTTCAGGCACTGCCGGACTTTTTTTGGTCGCCATGCCCCTATTTATTTTTACAGCGGCAAAAGGGAAAAACATGAAAGACTATATGCTGACCGATGAGAATATTAGAAAAATGAGGAAGAAAGACACCGAAAAGCCTGAGAACCAATAGTATTAGGTGCATTTTTTTGGAAGTTTTCGATGAATTATGCCCAAAAAACCATAAATTAGTGTATTAACAATTCATTATAATTTTATCAGAATGACTGGAACAGTAAAATTTTTCAATGGATCCAAAGGATTTGGATTCATTACCAACGACGAAACCGGACAAGATATCTTTGTTCATGCAACCGCCCTAAACGGAATTGAATTGAACGAAGGTGACAAAGTAGAATACGTAGAGGAAGAAGGAAGAAAAGGCATGGTAGCAGGGCAGGTGCAAGTGGTCAGCTAACCTTATTTTATTTAGAATGAAATTGATCCCCCGACATTTTGTCGGGGTTTTTTGTGCCCAATCTTAAACCAAATGTGGTAGGGTTCTAATTCAAACTCCGTTTTTGAACAAAGAACTTTTTGAGCAATTCGGAAGATTCGCTCGCCAAGGTGCCTCCGATAATTTTTGTCTTGGGGTGCAGTTTTGTTCCCAAGGCGCCACAGCCTCTTTCAGGGTCGGTGGCCCCATAAACGATTTTTGAAACCTGGCTCCAGTACAATGCTCCAGCGCACATTTGGCAGGGTTCCAAGGTCACATAAAGTGTGCAGTCATGCAAATACTTTCCTCCTAAAAAATTTGCGGCCGCGGTTATGGCCTGCATTTCGGCATGGGCGGTAACATCGTTCAGTTGTTCGGTCAGGTTATGTGCGCGTGCTATAGTCCGGTCTTGAACTACTATGACGGCACCGATCGGTACCTCGCCTTTTTCAAAGGCGGTCTCGGCCTCTTGTAGCGCCTTTTTCATAAAGTAAGTGTCGTCGAAAGAAAGGACCATAAAGTCAAAAATACAATATTCGAATAAGAGTGCTCAACTCAGAGTTTTGAAAAATCGTAGCTTTGTATTTCCAAATTTTTTGGGCATGGGCAATAGCATTCTTTCTAAAATAAATTCCCCAAAAGACCTTCGCCGGCTAGATTCAAGTGAACTACCAATGCTCGCTCAAGAACTACGCGATTTCATTATTGACATTATAGCTGCCAAGGAAGGACATTTAGGTGCAAGTCTTGGCGTTGTAGAACTTACCATCGCATTGCACTATATTTTCAAAACACCCAATGATAAGTTGATTTGGGATGTTGGCCATCAGGCATACGGCCACAAGATCTTAACCGGCCGAAAGGAAATTTTCGACACCAATCGTCAATTAGATGGGATTAGCGGATTTCCGAAGAGAAGCGAGAGCGAATATGATGATTTTGGAACCGGGCATAGCTCTACATCGATTTCAGCAATATTGGGTATGGCGATCGCTTCAAAATTGAAAGGCGAAAACGACCGCAATCACGTTGCCGTCATCGGGGATGCCTCGATCGCAAGCGGAATGGCATTTGAAGGGCTTAACCATGCGGGGGTTACGGATGCCAATATCCTAATCGTTCTCAATGATAATGCCATCGGAATCGACCCAAGTGTCGGGGCGTTAAAAAAATACCTGACCAACGTAAAAAAAGGGACCGCTAAAGATGAAAACATTTTCGAATGTTTGAATTTCGATTATTCGGGTCCGGTAGATGGGCATGATTTAGGCGTTTTACTTAAAGAACTTGGGCGATTGAAGTCAGTCAGGGGGCCGAAACTTTTACATGTAATTACCACAAAGGGAAAAGGACTGAAAAAGGCCGAGGAAAATCAGGTCACTTATCACGCCCCGGGAAAATTTGATAAAAAAACAGGTGAGCTAACTCCAAAATCGACCAAAGGGCAACCACCTAAATACCAAGATGTGTTCGGCCATACCCTAGTCGAATTGGCCAAGGCAAACAAAAAAGTCGTAGGTATTACCCCTGCTATGCCAACAGGCAGTTCAATGAAATACCTGATGGACGAAATACCCGGTCGGGCCTTTGACGTAGGTATCGCCGAGCAACATGCCGTTACCATGGCGGCCGGCATGGCGGCCGAAGGGCTAATACCGTTTTGCAATATTTATTCGACCTTTTTACAACGCGCCTACGATCAGGTAATACATGATGTAGCGTTACAAAACCTTCCTGTAATCTTTTGTTTGGATCGAGCAGGTATCGTTGGCCAAGATGGGGCTACCCATCATGGGGTTTATGATATCGCATATTTGCGCTGCATTCCGAACCTAATTATTTTTTCGCCACTGAACGAAGAGGAGTTAAGAAATATAATGTACACCGCCCAGATCGGGTTAAAACAGCCGATAGCAATACGATATCCTCGAGGTAAGGCAACTACAGAACATTGGGAGACTCCGCTGCAAAAAATGGATATTGGAATCGGGCAAGAATTGAAAAAAGGAAGCAAGGTTGCCATACTCTCTATTGGCCATATCGGTAATATGATCAAGGAGGTCATCTCAGAATTGGATGAAAATGAGACAGTCGGACACTACGATATGCGCTTTATCAAACCTTTGGACAAATCCCTATTGAAGAAAATTTTTGAACAATACGATCGCATAGTCACGATAGAAGACGGTTGCAAAATTGGAGGTTTCGGTAGTGCGGTTCTTGAATTCTCAAACACATTTGGATTCAAAAAACCGATTAAAATTTTTGGTGTCGAAGACACCTTCTTTGAACATGGTACCATTGAAGAGTTACATAAACTTGCAAGAATCGATAAGGGCTCAATTAAAAATTATTTACTTAAAATATTGGATACCCCATAATATGTTGAAAAAACCCTGCCTTTTTTTAATTCTCTTGCTCAATTCGTTCCAATTCTTTCCCCAAGAAAGTATTCCTCAAAACCAGACGGAACTAGATACCACGATTGTTGATACGGTGGTCATTAGAAAAGAGCAAGACAAGGTCAAATACATTTTAAGGGGAGTGAATCTTCGACACCCGAAAGTCTCGTTCAACAATACCAAGCCTCTCACAAAAAAGATAAAGCGGTTCAGGATACCCTCTTTTTGGGAAAAAATAAACCTGTTGGGTATCAATGTCAGCCAAGTGGCCTTTGTGAATTGGAATGCCGGGGGAAATAATTCGATTACCGGATTGAGCAACCTAAAATTCGAACGTAACTATAAGTTCAGGTACGTACAGTGGAAGAATATTTTACAGCTGCGCTATGGTCTTAACGCCCAAGAAGGCCAAAAATTGAGAAAGACCGATGACGTAATCCGTTTCAGTTCTACATTCGGGTTCAGAAGGGATACCATTAGTAATTGGTACTATTCGGCCAGGGCGAATTTCAATACCCAATTTTCAGACGGGTATAAATATCCGAACCGCGATAATCCGATTTCAAGGTTTATGGCTCCCGGATATTTCTTTTTGGGTGCCGGTACTTCCTATATTCAAGAGGATGGAAAATTCAATCTTTACATTTCGCCCTTGACCGCTAAATCGACCTTTGTAATGGATCAAGATCTGGCCAATAAGGGCTCTTTTGGTGTGGAAAAAGCAGTCTTGGATGCACAAGGAAATATTGTGCAGGAAGGAAAGAATTATTTCTTGGAAGTGGGATTTCTGATTACGAACACTTGGGAGGCACAGATTGCGGAAAATGTTGGCCTGAACAACAGGGTCAGCTTTTATACCGATTATCTAAGACAATTCGGAAATATCGACGTGGATTGGCAATTGGATCTCAGTCTACGGGTCAATAAATATATTGCGACTACATTAGGCACCCATCTCATCTACGACGATGACATTTTGTTCGATGAGCAATTGGATGCGAACGGCCTTACCGTCGACCCCGGGGAACCTCGAATACAGTTCAAACAACTCTTCGGAGTCGGTATTTCATATAATTTTTAAAATAACGGCTCTACTACTGATTTAGTGGAAAAACTCTCATTACAGCAAGACAATTGCAATATAAATTTAGTCGATGGAATGGCACGCAGATGACGCAGATCTATATGATATTTGTAACAGTTCAGCCGTTAGGCAGGTGGCAGATAGGGATTTTCAAGAAATGCCCGTTGGATGTTATCGAGCACCTTTTCCCTGTTTTTC
>QIJL01000306.1 GCA_003232435.1 Flavobacteriales bacterium
GCTATTTTGACACGAATTCGGCCAATCTGCCTGTCGGCAGACAGGTCGGCGCAATTTTTTTCGCAAACTATTTTTGGAACTTGGAATTTGGTTTTTGGAATTTTAATGCCTCGTGGGCTTGCCCCGAGGTAGTTTACTTGCTGCTATACTTATGGTAAATATCGTCAATTTCAGATTTAAAATACTCATAATCGTCAGCACCTATTCGAGATTTTATCCTATTTAAGAAATCCTTTAATTTTTCGTACTCGTGATTCGATAGCTTCCCATCTTCCAACGAAACCTCGATAAGATCGTTAAAATGTTGGTAGGCCTCTTTTGCGATTTCGATTTTTCTAGACTTGTCATAAAAATATTGGTAAAAGAAAGTCGCCTCTTGATAATTGATTTTTTTGGTCAGTGCCATTTGATCCACTTGATCCTTGATGTCATTGATCTCTTTTGATATGACCCCGTACCCCATAGTTTTTTCTTCGAACTGCTGAAAGAGATGTTCGACTTTTTTGATTTGCTCGGTAATCAATTTCTCCCTTCTTTTAAAAATGAACAGACTGAAAAGTGCCGATAATACTACAAAAGATAGGCCTACGATAAATTCGGTCAAGAATCCCTTTTCTTCAAGAATATGCAATTGCCTACTAAAGAAATTGCTTCCTTTCATTCGCCCCTCATTTTGAATGGCGTATTCCAACGGGGCGAAATCTTCGCGCGTCATTTCCTTTTTCGGGTTGAAACTGTTGACATGATAGATCATATAATCTAAAAATTCATCAAGTTGATCTGCTTTGTACATTTCTCTGATAGGACTCCATTGGCCAACAGTATATGCCCGGTTAAATTCTTCGGAAATAATTTCGTTGCCTTTTTCGAATGCATAAACAAAAGGTTTGATATTCGGGTAATCGGAAAGCTTCTTACCATCTTTCTGTAATTGGCCTTGAAGGAAGAGTATCAGTTCGCCTTGATCTGGTTCTAGCCGTTGCATCTCGCCGATTCTCCGGTAATGTTGTTCGGTCAATACTATATTGGCAAGCGGCCTAACGTGGGCCACGGAAATCATATAAAGATTGGGCGGGATCTCCAATTCTTTATCGGCGATGAATATTTCGGAATCCGGATTGTACAGTTTGTACCAAAACTCGGGTCCAAAAAAGGTTTCGGGCTCTATTTTTTCGATATCGTCAAAAACAAATACAAAATCCTGATCCTGATTTTCTAGGCATTTGTCAAGGAAATCGAGCAATTTTCCCTGTTGTAGTTCCCCATCTTTGACCTCGCCGATGTGTTGAAAGTGATAGTGCATATCAAAATTGACCGCTCCGACAACTCTCATAATATTGGCCGGGTCCGAGGCCAAAAATCTTGCCAGGCGATTGGTCAGTGTAGATGTTCCACTGCCATGAACACTGTTGAAAACGACAAATTTTTCATCTTTTATTTTTTCAACATAGTGTTTGAATTTGCGAAATTCCAAAGAAGGCATAAAAGGTTTGCCTACCCTGTCAATAATGTTTTCGCGAGTGTTGGAATCTTTATGGATTTGTTGGTACAAAAATACCAATGAATCATGTGCATCGTCGAGTACGTAGAATTTTCGGTCTAGTTTTTTGTCGAGGTTCGTCCAATTTGGATCTACTTGGTTGCGGGTTCCCCAGAAAATAAAAGCGAGCACTAGAAAAATGCCCATGCCTATCAACCAATTTCTTTTTGATTTCATGTAGAACCCTCTTATTTAGGCGGTTGAAGATAGTGAATTAACATTTATACCATCGAATCACTCAGGCGCGAATGTTCGATTAGGTTTTCTTAGGGCTTTTCATAGGATACAATGTTATGCCCAGTTTTTATTTCCGTTCTATTGTTACCCAAGATTTGTCAAATCCAATCCCATCAAGGATATTTTCCTTGTCCAAGGTTTGGGGTTTTTCGATAGTCGGAATTAATGTCTTTTCTGGCACTGGTTCATGAATTGTATATTGTGAACCGTGCGGTTACCACGTAAATATTTTTGTTTTAGTTCCTTTTACAAACCCTTCAAGATTTCCACCTTTATTCCAAACAAAATCAAACAATTCTGGGTCGTATCGAATAGTATCAAACTCAAAAACAGCGACTTGTGAAAGGTCATTTGATTTTACCAGTACAACCGTTCTTAAATTTTAATTAACAGCTGAATGTTAATCAAATCGTGCATAACGCAGGGCTACACGCAGTGAAGCTCCGGATTTTTTGTCTTTGCGTATCGAAGATAGGCATAAGGCGAAAAAGACGATGGAGCTTTACCAAATTGTTCGTAGCCTCTTGATGGTGTACGTTTTCTCTCGATGTGTGGTCAGGGCCGATCTTGGCAAAGGGCTCCGTTATCATACGCCGGCAAATGATTTGGTGTGGTTCCGGTAAATGGAACGCCCAAGTCTCCGGCCCCTCGGTTTTTGAGCATTTGAAAGGGAACAAATGAACACCGTAATTAGAACAATTAGAAATCTTTTCATTTTAGCTGGTTTTGGAGATGAACAGCTGACCCAAGAAATCGAATCCATTAAAAATAGGTATTTTCAGTAAAGAAAATCAAGGGTAAACAAATTTTAGCCAATTGAAAAAGTTTAAGCGAGTTCATTGTGTGCGAATGCACGACCTATTTCATTTGACGGAATATTTTTTTAAACCTTTGAGGAAGCCCATCTTTTAGATGCACTTTTTCACTTGTAAACGGATGTATGAATTTTAGCGAATAGGCATGTAAATACAAACCCTTCCCTTTTAAAATGAAATTTTCAAGACCATATATAGAATCTCCCAAAATCGGATTGCCGATGTGGGCCAAATGTTTGCGTAGTTGATGTCTTCTCCCCGTTTTCGGTTTTAATCGTACCAAGTTGAGCTGTCCGAATTTTTTTGAAGGCACTGCTGCATTTACTACATAATTCGATTGTGATGTTTTACCGTCGATTTTCGAAGTGATTTTTCCTCCATTATCCATTTTGCCAATGGTAATGGCGAAGTAGTTTTTCTCAATGGCCTTGCCTTCGAACATTTTATTCAAGGCTCGAATGCTACTACTTGTTTTTCCGACCAATAGAATACCTGTGGTGGCATAATCTAATCGGTGAACAGGTTGTGGGATCGTAGCGTCAAAAAGATCACTTGGTTCGATATTTTGAACCAGTGCATTGGCGATGGTCCTAAAATTATTGCCACTTACCAGAATACCGGCAGGTTTGTGGATCGCGGCTAAGTATTGGTCTTCGAATAATACCTCAAGCGGAAAGGCGAATTTTTTTTTGGGGCTTGCTTTTCCCGGAATAAATAACTTAATCACTTCACCACCTTTTATAAAAGTAGCTGAATTGGCAATGGTGTCATTTACCATAATAAATTGTTTCTTCAATACTTTTTTCAGTGCCGATTTGGTTACCGTTGCATTGAAAATGCCGACACCATATTCTTGAAGTCGAATAGGTGCTGACAGTTTAGGAACAATATGTGTTTCGGTAGCGTCGATATGGTTTTTAAACGAGTTCGGTTTTATCTTTTCCGTTTTTGTACAAAAGCAGCCCCAAACCTACTGCAAATAGTATACAACTTAGTACCATATAAGTTCCATCGTTCAATAAAAAATATGAAATTCCTACGGCAGGTGCTCCGATTATCACCATTAGAGCACTCATCGGATTCTTTTTAATGAAATTCCAGGCGTGAAGTGACAGTCCAATAAAGAGCAGGGAAGGGCCGATAATCACAAAGGGATATAATATCGATGGAGTATTACTTATATGGTCGCTTAATTCGGTTCTGCCGATATCATCATTTCCATAGCCCCACATTATAAAATCAATCGTGCAAAGCCCGACGTGTGCAGTAGCCCCTAAAATCGTTACAACGGATGCTATTGAATTAAGGGTGTTCTTTGGAAAGACATAATTAAAGGAAATCAGCAATAGTGCTCCGATTAAATTAAACCAATGCGCAAAATCGATGGGTTTCTGAGCATGCGCAAATTGAGAACCTTGTGCGAACATTATATAGCTGGTAACGAAAAAAATCAATCCGATTACACAAAGCGTTTTTGGTTTCATTGATTTTTGGTTTCATCGATTAATGTATCCTTCTGGGGGAATATCCCTCACCTTTAGGCGAAGACTTTAGTATTTTTGCATACGGATACGCCATAGGCCATACGAAAAAGCGTTAAGCGAAATGCGCAAAGCGATAGGGGAATTGGTTGAACTTTAGTCGCCTTTAGGCGAACCCAAACCCATCGGTCTTTAGCCAATGGTAGTTTAGTTTATCTTTTCTATAAATAAGAAGAACTAAGCCCATTGAAAAGATTATGTAAGCCAAAACAACAAGAAATTTATTTCCCCATAAAAATGCGGCAAGACCTATCATTAAGGAACCGCCAATTGTCAATATCGAGCTTATTGGATGGGTGCGAACAAATTTCCACGCATGGGTTGCTAAACCGATAAAGAGAAAAGATGGGCCGATTGTCATAAAAGGTATCCAAATCGAGGGTTTACTTCTTAATTGGATAATTAAGTCAGTCATGCCAACATAATCATCTCCGTAGCTCCAAATTACAAAGTCGATGGTAGCCATTCCGATATGGGCGATAATTCCCAAAATTGTTAAGACAGTTGCGACGGTATTAAAAATATTCTTCGGAAAAATATAGCTAAAGGAGATAGTAAGTAATGCTCCGAACAATAAAAACCAATGGGCAAAATCTATTTGTTGGGCTTGCAAAAATTCGTCGCCTTTCGTGAGCATTATTTGGTTAACAATCAGAAAAGCAAGTCCGATTACACCGAGGATTTTTAATTTCATAGGTCTGTATTTAATGAACCACAAGGGTTGGTTTAACAATTCTAAATTGCGGTTACTTTTTGAAGATATCTATTTTTTGGTTCTGAATTGTTGAATAGTAGCGACAAGTTGTTCGTTGGCAATTTCATTACTTTTCAAAACCAATAGATTTTCAATCCATGGTGGTAGTTGTTATTTATCTTCCGTTCTTTGTAAACAATTACCAGGATTGTCTAAATTGTCATTAAAACTGCCAAAATAAGAATAATCGGCCAAGCCCGGATAAAATAAATGCCTCATGAAATTACGTTACTCCTTACTTATTCTTAGCGCGGTTTTCATCTTAGCCTGCAAGAACAAGACAAGATCAACTGAAAAAATCGAAAACGCTCTGGAAAATAAGACCTCAATTGTAGACTCCGTTCCTTTCCCAGCCGAATTGGTCCAATTTCGAACTATATCTGAAAAACCCGTATTCAAGGGTACAGGAAAGAATACCTGGGATAAAAATATCAGGGAAAGAGGATATATCTTGAAAGAAGGAGATATTTACCATATGTGGTATACCGGTTTCCAAACCGAAAGCGCGTCACTCGCTCTCGGCTATGCCACCTCGGCAGATGGAATTTCGTGGACGCGTTATGTCGACAACCCTGTTTTTGATGAGAGCTGGACAGAAGACATGATGGTGCTGAAAGTCGATGGCACCTATCATATGTTCGCCGAAGGCAAAAACGATATTGCACATAGGCTTACCTCTTCGGATAGAATTCACTGGACGGACCATGGCTCGTTGGACATTCGTAAGCTCGACGGAACCCCATTGAGCGAAGGCCCTTATGGTACCCCAACGGTCTGGCGAGAAAATAATATTTGGTTTTTGTTCTACGAGCGCAACGACCTGGGTATATGGCTTGCCACTTCAGAAGATCTTAAAATATGGACTAATGTACAGGATAATCCAGTTATCGTCATGGCCCCAGAAATTTATGACCAATTCGGACTAGCCGTGAACCAAATTATTAAATACAAAGGGTGGTACTATGCATATTACCACGGTACCGCTTTTGAAGACTGGAGCGAATGGTCGACCAATGTGGCAGCCTCTCAAGACTTGGTAAATTGGAAAAAATACGAACAAAATCCTATCATGGGCAATAATACCTCTAGTGGCATCTTGGTTCCGGACGGAGAACATTTTCTTCTGTATACCATGCACAAGAACGTAGAAATTCACGAGTTTAAAAACCTTGATGATAAATAAGAATTTAAGTAATCGAGTCTCTTTTTTGGTTGGGTGATATTTCGATTTTCTGTTAAGTTAAAGCTGAAATGACGTATAAGGCAATCGTGGGTTTTGTGGCAGATCTAGGCAGGGCGGAGCGTTAAGAAAATGTCTTGCAGACATTTTTAGCGAACGAGCCA
>QIJL01000207.1 GCA_003232435.1 Flavobacteriales bacterium
GATGACGGTGATGTCTATGAATGTAGAATCAAGGGAAAATTCAGGATTCAGGGAATCAAAAGTACCAACCCCGTCGCTGTTGGGGATATCGTGAAATTCGAGATCGAAAACCTAGGGGATGAGACCGTCGGTGTGATTTCAGAAATCAAGGATCGCAAAAATTATATCGTTCGAAAGTCGGTCAACCTATCAAAGCAGACCCATATCATTGCCGCGAACTTGGATCAGGTTTTTCTGATGATAACGTTGAATAACCCGAAGACATATACCATTTTCATTGATCGTTTTTTAGCTACGGCCGAAGCCTACGATATTCCCGCGATTTTGCTATTCAATAAAATAGACACCTATAACGATGAAGAGCTGACAGAGGTAAAATATTTGGCCGCCCTTTATCGGAAAATAGGATACGAGTGCATTGGTATTTCAGCGGTTACAGGCAAAAACGTAGAAAAAGTAAGGGAGTTGATGATCGGTAAAACAAGTATGTTCTCGGGGCATTCGGGCGTGGGTAAATCTACTTTGATAAATAGTATCGAACCGAATTTGAATATCAAGACCAAGGAAATATCAGAGCAGCACTTGCAAGGGCAGCACACAACGACTTTTGCGGAAATGTTCGACCTAGAATTCGGAGCTAGGATAATCGATACCCCCGGCATCAAGGGTTTCGGTATTTTCGATATGGATAAGGATGAAATCGGAGATTATTTTCCTGAGTTGTTCAAGCTTAAGGCAGATTGCAAATTTAATAATTGCCTGCATCTCGATGAACCACAATGCGCCGTTAAGGAAGCTCTTGAAAACGATGAATTGGCATGGAGTCGATATAAAAGTTATGTGCAAATGGTGACTGGGGATGATGATACCTATAGAATCGATAATTATGGGGAAAATTAGATGAGGGCGGTAATTCAAAGAGTTTCTCGAGCGAGCGTTAACGTAGATAGAAAGGTTATTTCCAAAATAGAAAACGGACTTTTGATTTTACTAGGAATCGAAGATGTCGATACCTTGGAAGACATCGAATGGCTTTCACGTAAAATCGCGAACCTGAGAATCTTCAATGATGAAAACGGAGTGATGAACAGGTCACTTCTTGAAATCAAGGGAGATGCCATAGTGGTAAGTCAGTTTACCCTTCACGCTGCTGTGAAAAAAGGTAATCGCCCATCTTACATAAAAGCTGCAAAACCCGAAATCGCGATTCCGATTTATGAGCAGTTTGTTCGGCAAATAGAGACTGATCTTGGTAAAAAAGTCGGAACAGGTATTTTCGGGGCCGATATGAAAGTCGATTTATTGAACGATGGGCCGGTTACTATTGTTATTGACACAAAAAATAAAGAATGATGAACATAAAGACAGCGCAGCAGGAAGTCGATAATTGGATCAAGACACGGGGTACGTTACTTCAACGAATTGACGAATATGGCCCAGCTTACGGAGGAAGTTGGCGAAGTAGCTCGAATTATCGCTCGACGATATGGTGAACAGAGCGAAAAGGAACTCGTGCAGCGAAAGCCAATGCGGCCGGACTCAAATCACTATATCGCAATCACGATTTTGAATTTAAAAAAGACGCTGACGGCATTGTTCCTATTGATTATTTGTTGGAAAACTGCAACCCGGAATTCGTTAATTTTCAAATGGATTTGTATTGGGTCACAAAAGCTGGGGCGGATCCATTGGCCTATTTCGAAAAGTACCCCGGACGCTTTAAAATGTGGCATGTAAAGGATATGGGCACCGAAGGTAAATTCGCTTCGGTAGGTAATGGCACTATTGATTTTGAAGAAATTCTAGCCAAAAAAGAAGAATCGGGAATGCTTTGTTACATGGTTGAACAGAATATGACCTTCACTATGAAACCCCTTGAAGCTATCAAGGTGAGCCCTGAAGGACTTAAGAAAATCGGTTTCGAATAAAAAAACCCAATTTCGCCAAGAAACCATAGCACTCTCTAGGGTCAATTCAGTAGTTTTCGGTTGGTATCCGGGGATCGTACAACAACGAAAACCAAGATTGGAGTGGTCGGCAGAATTGTTTGTTAAAACCATAATTTTTTAGCTCCCCAAAATATTTATTTCTTAACTTCAACACATTCATTCACTTACACAGAACTCATGGAAAATTTTAACCTGAACATCAACGGAAAAAGCCACCAAATAGAACTTGATCCAACCACACCCATACTTTGGGTACTACGTGATCATTTTAAATTGGTAGGCACCAAATATGGTTGCGGCATCGCTCAATGTGGCGCATGCGCAATACATCTTGACGGGGCAGCGGTACGTTCATGCCAATTGCCTGTTTCATCTGTGGGCGATAAAGCTATTACCACCATAGAAGGCCTATCTGAGAACGGGGATCATCCTGTGCAAAAAGCTTGGCTGGAAGAAGACGTTCCGCAATGCGGCTATTGCCAAGCAGGGCAGATCATGAATGCCAGCGCCTTGTTGGAGAAAACCCCCAACCCTAGCGACGATGAAATCGATGCGGCCATGAACGGCAACATTTGTCGCTGCGGTACATATATACGGATCAAGAAGGCCATCAAGACCGCGGCCAATTCAGAAAACGTTTAAAAAAACAGCTCTAGGTACACCTAAAAACAAAGAAAATGACACTCGTAAAAACAACATATAACAGACGCTCTTTTTTGAAAAGCTCGGCACTTGCCGGCGGAGGAATGATGCTTGGTTTCAGTTGGCTTGCATCTTGCAAACCTACTCCAGAACAGGTAAGAAACATGCCAAAGGAATGGTTCAACATCAACGGCTTTTTGAAAATCGGGGATAATGGTTTGGTAACGATTATGTCACCCAATCCCGAGATAGGTCAAAACGTAAAAACAGCTATGCCAATGATCATTGCCGAGGAGTTGGACATTGACTGGAACGATGTAATGGTGGAACAAGCACCTTTGAACACCGATATTTTTACTCGCCAATTGGCTGGTGGTAGCCAATCTATCCGTCAAGGATGGGAAAGTTTACGCATGGCCGGAGCTACTGCTAGACATATGTTGATAGCTGCGGCGGCTGAAGCATGGCAGGTACCCGCTGAAGAGATTACCACTGATGCAGGAATGATCTATCACAAGAGTTCCGATAAATCGGCAGGTTATGGCGAAATGGCCTCGGCGGCCGCAAAAATTCCAGTGCCTGAGGAAGTGGCCCTGAAAGATCCGAAGGACTTTAAGATCATCGGTACCGATAGAATGAATGTCGACGGATCTAAAATAGTAACGGGACAGCCTTTGTTCGGTCTTGATATACAAGAAGAGGGTATGCTTACGGCTATGATAATACACCCCCCGGCTTTTGGTATGAAGTATAAGTCCATGGATGCTGAAGCTGCAAAATCCATGCCCGGTATCAAGGATGTTTTTCCTATTGATGTCTATCCTGAAGGAGTTGAAAAGCAATGGTCCGATGGAGGTGGCATCCCGGAGATGGTAGCTATTGTTGGAGAAAGTACTTGGCAATGCATGCAGGCTAAAAAGGCCGTGAAAGTGGAATGGGAAGAAGCTTCGAAACTTGAAAGCAGTGCCTATCATGAGTCAGCCCTGACAAAATTGATAAATACAACTCCAAAAGAACCCGCTCGCAAAGATGGTAATGTGAACAAGGCATTTAAGAAAGCAGCTAAAGTCATCGAACGCACTTATAGTGCTCCTTTCTTGGCGCATAACACTATGGAGCCCATGAACTTTTTCGCCAATGTCACATCGGAAAAAGCGGAGTTTAAGGGCCCTATTCAAACTCCGGAATTCCTAGAAAAAACATTGGCTTCCGTATTGGACATGCCCGTTGAGAAGATCGACATCATGATGACGCGAATGGGCGGTGGTTTCGGTCGCCGGTTATACGGTCACTTTGGGGTGGAGGCAGCGGTAATTTCCAAAAAAGTGCAAGCTCCCATAAAATTGGTCTATACTCGTGAAGATGATATGACGCAAGGCACCTATCGCCCTGCTTATAAGGTTAAGTACAAAGCAGGTTTGGATGAAAGCGGAAAATTGATCGCTTGGCATGTCAGGGGAGCGGGAACCAATGATGATCTGGTTTTTGAGAACCGTTTTCCAGCTGGTGCGGTAGACAATTATTTGGCAGAAAAGCACCGATTGGAATCCAATGTTACTACAGGTGCTTGGAGAGCACCTCGTTCCAACTTTATCGCGGGAGCGGAACAGTCGTTTATGGACGAAGTTGCCGAACTTGCAGGCAAAGATCCAATTGATTTCAGATTGGAATTATTTGACCGTGCTATCAGTGACCCTGTAGGTGATCCCGAGAAAAATGATTATGACCCTGAGCGTTATGCGGGCGTATTGAAGTTGGTGAAAGAAAAAGTAGGGTCGGGAGATGAAACAAAAGGAAACATGGCTCGTGGTGTAGCTGCTTATTATTGTCATAATTCTTATGTTGCGCAAGTTCTAGACCTCGAAATGGAAGGTAATATGCCCAAAGTTCAAAAGGTATGGTGCGCGGTGGACTGTGGAATTGTTATAAACCCTCTAAGTGCCAGAAATCAAATCGAAGGCGGTATTATTGACGGAATCGGACATGCTACCTACAGCCAGATGACTTTCAAAGACGGCAAGCCCGAGCAGGAGAATTTTGATAGTTATCATCTAATCCGCAGTCAAGAGGCGCCCAAAGAGATCGAGACTTTCTTTGTTGACAACGGCATCGACCCTACAGGGTTGGGCGAACCTTCGTTACCGCCTATTTCAGGAGCATTGGCCAATGCACTTTACAAAGCGACAGGTCGGCGTCATTACGATCAACCCTTTGTTTCTGAAAGACAAATTGTGGGATAATCGGTCGGGGGTCGAAGTAAATAATTTGAACCAGCGAAATAAGAATTTTTATCAGATCATGGTTGAGATTGGAAATCAGTAGAATAAACAACGTCGTCATTCTTTTTGAACTCCACACTTTTTACCGAACCCGCTCCTTCGAACTGAATGACTATTCCTTTGATTTTTAAAGCGGGTTTCGGCACGTTCATTTGATAAACTAAAGTGTCGTTTATTAGAATATCAAGTTTTTGATTTTTTGAAATACATTTTAAATCCACAAACTCTTCAAAGTCGACTCCAAAATTTGAAAGGTCGTTCTTCTTGCCATTAACAAACCCCTCAAAGGTCATTAAGGTCAAATCAGAAGAGCATCCTTTTTTGGCCAACGGAATTCCAATTGCACCCCCATCATAGAGAATTAGAACTTGTGCGGGTTGACAAGCACTTAATCCTTCTTTAAAATCGTTTTTTAAGGTTGTGCGCATTTCAAAGTTATCGGTATGTAATTCCCCGAAATCTTTTACTTGATAGAAACTAACCACCACATTTGAAGTTCGAGGATCTAGATTATAAGAAGCCACTGTTTCAGCGGTTATTGAAATTTGACCCTCCTTTAAAATTTCAGAACGATCAATATAAATCGGCCGTTCAACATGCTCAATAATCCCCAACCAATCTTGGGTAGTGATAAAAACATCGTTCTCTTTAACGATGGTTCCATCGACAACTAATTTCGATTTAAAGAAACCAGGGAGGTAATAAATACTTGTTGCAATACTATCGGTTTTATCGATGGTCATCCGCTTGGTTTCATCCCAGTATTGTTGAATTTCGATTTTTGAACCTTCTTTTGCAGCCGACGCATCATACTCGAAAACGACGGAATTCGGAATTCCCTCACTTACCGGTCGACTTGTAAAAGCAAAATCTTCAGGTTCGTAAATGGTATCTTTCTTATCATTGTCGGAATTGGTCTTCCAAAAAAAACCGAGAAGCGAACCAATAAGGGCTATGACGATGAGAAGGATCCAAATCTTAATTGGTTTCGACTTTTTTAAAACTTTCTGTTCAGGCGGTTCTTGCTTATTATTGGCCCGAACGAATTCACGCCAATTTTTATGACCGGCGAATTCCGATAGAATATCCAAGGTCGCCATACTCGGGTTGGCCACCCATTCGGCCCGTCCCCAAATCCGCTTTAAAGTAGTGACACTCAGCCTTTTGTTGGTTGTATCGAAAATACGTTCACTTAGTTCTTCAAAGTCTTTGTTGCCCCATGTGCCACCTTTCCCCCAGCCAAGGTTGGTTTCGATAAACGCTACCAAATGGTCTTTCATATATAAAGTCGATTTGTCCATAAATGTAAAAAGGGTATATGAGGTGTCGGTGTTTGAACAAAATTAAACAAGATAAGGTCGTGCCTGCTAAATACATTCGTTCGTGACTAATTTTAGAGAAAATCAAATTTAGAGACTGTTTTGAAATATGTCAATTATTTTTTTATGCCTCTTTCTGCATCAAAAATTGCCTATAAAAATTCTAATCACACATTTCAAAACAGCCTCTTAGTTTTTAAAATACAAATAGTATCAAAATCGAACATCATGATGAAAAAAGTATTTACGGGACTTACCCTATTATTGGTTGTCAGCGTGGTTCATGGACAACGAAAAGAACAAAAGAAAAACAAAGCGATCGAGTTTCCGATGAATGAAAAGCATTGGGCGGCCGCGACCGACAATGTAGAATTCCTGAACTATAAATCGATTCCTGCGGTGCGAAGCAATAATGAAAATGGTTTCGGTATCATGCTAAAGGATTTTGAGTTTACGGATGGAACGATCGAGTTCGATGTGGAACTTA
>QIJL01000381.1 GCA_003232435.1 Flavobacteriales bacterium
TATAATATGACTTTGCGAACCTTGCGTAAATCTTGGCGAACTTTGCGTTTAAATTCAACAGTAAGTTGATTTTCAATATTTTAACTTTTTTCGCCAACACTGATTAGTTACTTATACCTTACTCCTTAAAAATGAATCAACAAATAACCGAATAAACCAAACCGTGATGTACATCTACTCCTTTGAAAAACTTCAAGTATGGAATGAAGCCAAAGAGTTTACCAAGGAAATTTATAAAATCACTTCTCATTTTCCTGGCTCTGAGAAATTCGAATTGACATCACAATTACGAAGAGCATCGGTTTCGATATGTTCTAACATAGCTGAAGGGTCGGCAAGAAAAACGGATAAAGATAAGGCACATTTTACAACTATTTCCTTTAGTTCCGCTGTGGAAATACTAAATCAACTTATAATTGCAAAAGAACTTAGCTTCTTATCTGAAGATGATTATTTGACCTGTAGGTTTCAAATTGAAAGTATTACAAACAAGTTGAACGCACTAAGAAAACATCAAAACATCAAATCAACAAATAACCAAATCAACAAAGCCGGGTGAAACACCTTCTCCATCCCACATATTTCCCAAACATATTGACCTTTGCGACAATCGTTCAAAATGAAGTCATTTGGGAAGTCGAGGGCAACTTTCAAAAACAGACTTTTCGAAATCGCTGTCATATCTGTACGGATCAAGGCAAACATTTGCTCAGTATACCCATTCAACATGTTGGAGGAAAAGAGGGGCGACAAAAATACAAAGATGTCAAACTAGAGAACAGTTACGACTGGCAACGGCAGCATTGGCGAACGCTTATGACGGCCTACCGTACTTCACCCTATTTTGAATTTTACGAAGACGATTTAGCACCACTTTTCGAGAAAGAACAACATTTTCTGTTGGACTTTAATCTAAAAACTATTGAAACGATCTGTGATTGTTTGCAGTTCGAAATGCCAGTAGAAAGGACTTCGATTTATGAAAAAGAACCAAAAATGTGCCATACTGAGCTTGTCGAAGTGCAAAACCCGAAACCCAAAACCCTTTTCGACGCACGCTCTTTGGTCAATGCGAAGAAAAAAATCAACATCGTACAAAAAGAATATGTACAGGTATTCGGTGATAGGCATGAATTTGTAGAAAATACAAGTATTCTAGATTTATTGTTCAATGAGGGGCCAAACTCGGTTTCGTACCTAAGGTCCCAGGATTTAATATTTTTCAATGTTTAGGTTTTTCCTTCATTACGGTATTCATTTCTTGATGCCACTAGCAATCGGACTATTATTTTTTCCAAAAGAAAAAAGGATTCAAGTAATTTTAATTCTTCTCTCCGGGATTCTAATAGATGTAGATCATCTTTTGGCCAATCCAGTTTTTGATCCAAATCGGTGCAGCATAAATTTTCATCCGATGCATTCTTATTGGGCAATCGCAATTTATACAGTCCTTCTCCTACCAAGAAAAACAAGGATATTCGGTTTGGCATTTTTGATTCACATTTTAGCGGACTCACTAGACTGCTATTTAATCACTCGCTAGACGAAAGGAAGCCATAATGGGAAAATGATCTGAATATTTTTGATCGAAGTTCTGATGAGACAACACTTCGAACTCTGGATCGGCAAGTATAAAATCAATACGAGCGGGAGCGCCGTGAAACAAGTAAGTTCTTCCATAGCCAATGCCCATCTCATCAAAACTGTCTTTTTTATCGCCCTTTATCAAGTTGTACGTTTTAGAAAACTGACCATTATTGAAATCACCGCAGATTAGTTTTTTGTATGCAACTCCCCTACTATGCTTTACAATAGTTTGAGCTTGTTCTTCTTGTTTATTGAATGAAGATGCCAATTTTTTATAAAGCTTCTCCGAAGAACTGCTTCGAATGGCACCCCTTCCTGGGGTAATTCCCAAAGATTGCATATGAAGATTGTATACTCTTATTGTATCCTTTTTAACCACAATATCGGCATAACAGGCATTGTTCTTGGTGTTCGGAAAACGAATCACTTCTGCATTGATTATTGGGTATTTCGAAAAAATACTCAATATGGTTTTGATTTCGGTGTTTTGATTTTCCACATATTCATAAGGATAGTCAAATCGTTTCTTCATTCGTCTCAAATTGTTGACTTCTTGAAAACAAAGAATATCAGGATCTTGCTCATCTACAAAACTTTTGATATCTTCAAAAATCGTTTTGCTTTCGATTTCCCCATGTCTATTGAATTCACGTACATTATAACTCAGTACCGTCAAATCATCCTCTGCGATTTCCTTATTGCTGTCGCCAAACCTAACGAAAGTCCCTAAGGAGGTATAACCAACAAAGAGTGCTAAAAGCGATAGGCTCAATTGCATTTTCCGTTTCACGGACCAATACGCGAAAAAAAGAAGGTTGATAACTACTAGAGCAGGAACCGCCAGCCCTAAAAACGGTAAAAAAGATAAAGTCTTGGTCGACAAATATGGGCTAAGACAGGCGAGAAACAAAAGGAGTGCAAAAAGAACATTGGTCGCAAATACGACTTTATTAAAAAAGGACAATCTTTTCATGACTTCAATCCTCTTTACCGGCTTTGAATAAAAAGTCTTTTTCCGCCTTGGATAGACTTTCGTAACCAGACTTGCTAATCTTATCCAAGATGGAATCTATCCGTCTCTGATGACTTTCCTTCTCGTAGTTTACATTCTTTTTGGAAACGGAAGTCTTTTGTTTGCGATGTACGGTTTTCAAGTAAGCTCTCCTTTCTTTTCCTTTGAACATATTCGCCAATCTGTCAAGAAATTTTGAAAATCCAGCACCGATATCCCTTCCATTGGTCAATTGTCTTGCATAGACATACCCCAAAAGTGCGCCCCCTAAATGGGCGATGTGCCCTCCGGCGTTAGTCCCGTAAGGAATTTGAATCAAGTCTGACAAGACTACAAAGGCACCCAGATACCATAATTTTATATTGAAAAATACCACTCTAACTTCTTGATTGGGCATATACGTACAAATAAAAATCAGCACGGCCGTTACACCAGCGGATGCCCCAATGATACCAGAAGTCACAACTTTTATTAGTCCGGGGAGAACATTATAACTCAACATAAATAATAATCCTCCTGCGATTACCCCCAAGAAATATACATTGATGAATTTCTTTTTATCGAAGAGGTTCAAGAAAATCCTTCCCGAGAAATACAAAATCAGCATATTCAAAAAAAGATGCATGAGCCCACCGTGAAAAAAAGAATACGTTACCAACGACCATGGCTGGCCCAAAAACCCGAAAAAATCCTTAGGTAATTCAAACCAGCGATCGATACTATTTTTTGGAAGACCCAAAAGAAACGGAATCAAGGCATTGACAATGAAAATCAACACAGTGATGGCGATCAGCTTTTCAGCGATGCTCAGCGTTGCGTACTTGTATCTTAGCCCTGCTCCTTTCATCAGTTTTTTTCTGTCATTCCCGAGAAGTCGGGAATCCATTGGTTATTGGGTTACTGGGTTATTCGTCAATCTTCAATCGTCAATCGTTATTTTTTTGACTTCCTAACTCTTAACTTTCTTACGCCGACTGTTCACTGTTTACCGCTTACTGTTTACTGTTTACTGTTTACTGCTTACTGTTCACTGCCTACTGTCCACTGTTCACTGAACTAACGATCCCACCTTCTATCGTTAAAACTATTCTTTTTCCAATACCACATCATGATGGCGCCAATAATCGCGCCACCGACATGCGCCATATAGGCCGTGTTACTAGGGCTGAAAAAGGATTGGCCTGAAACTGCGGAAATAACATCGAGAAGTATTATTCCCGGAATAAAATACTTCGCCTTGATCGGAATCGGTAAAAATATAAGCATTAATTCAGCATTCGGGTTCATCATTCCAAAGGCCGCCAATATACCCATGATACAACCCGAGGCGCCTACCATAGAAGCATTATAAATGGGGTAAAGTTCCCTCAAATTGGTCAATTGATTTCCCGCCAATTCGACATTCGTCTGGTTGGTAGTTAACATATCAACAATCTGCGTACTTGACAAACCAGAATTTACCAACTCTGTAAATACTGGTATGTAATTGAAATAATAGTATCCTACTTGAAAAAGCACCGCTCCCAGTCCGGCAGAAAAATAAAGGAAAAGAAATTTATTCTTACCCAAATGCCGTTCAACGGGTACCCCGAACATCCAAAGACCGAACATATTGAAGAAAATATGCCCCATACCGCCATGCATGAACATATGAGTGACAATCTGCCAAATTCCAAAATTTGTGTTTTTTGGAAACCACATCGCAAACCATTCATACATCTGATCCCCGTAAATCTGAGTAGCCACAAAAAATAGCACATTTATTATGAGCAAATGTTTTACGACGTCTGTGAGCTGAAAATTCATTTATTAAAATTTATTTGCAATATCGTTTTCGGTAATCGTAAAGTGAATTCTTTTATTAAACGGACTGACGGTTGTTTCCTTACAGGCAAATAGATCATTGACCAAAGCCAATTGTGAGTCTTGATCTAATTTATCGCCTGTCTTAATCGACAGTGCCTTGCACAAAGATTTCGATAATCTATCGATTTGCGAAAAACTTTCATTTTCGGTCTGTTCATTATAGTTGCAAAGTAATTGATCTAATATGTTTCCGACCTCCGTTTCATCCATCGATACCGGTACGCCCTTTATCTGAACGGATTCTTCGTTGATTTCGCCAAAAGCAAAACCTAAGGCAGTAAGGTCGTCCTTTATCTGTGACAATTGTTCCAACTCGGCCATATTAAATCCCAGCGACAACGGAAACAGCAACTGCTGACTAACGGCTTCCTTCAAGGTACCATGTTTCAAAAAACGTTCGTAAAGTACACGTTGATGCGCCCTACCCTGATCGATAATCAACATTCCCGAACGAATTGTCGTTACAATATACTTTCCATGAAGTTGAAAGGTCGCGCTCCCTGTTTTTGCCTGATCTTCTTCATTCTCAAAAATAGAACCCGTAATGGTTTCCGATTCAAAATGAACACTGCTGAAATCAAGGTCTCGCCCAACTTTTGATTCAAGTCCGACATAAAGACCCTCCCAGCCCTTGGCCGATTTTTTTTTCGGGACCTGAACCGCGGTTACACCTTTTTCGGCAAACGGATTAAAACCTCTATCTACCTGAACCTTGGGCTGAACGACTCCTTTATCTTTGAATGAATATGGCGTCTTTAAATTCTGGTCTTGCTCAAAATCGAGCGCGGGCACCACATTGAATTGGCCCAGGCTATGTTTTATCGTTGAGCGCAAAATAGCATATAAAGTATGCTCATCATCAAACTTTACTTCGGTTTTAGTAGGATGAATATTGATATCGATGGAACCGGGATCTACCTCTAAATATAAAAAGTATCCCGGATGAGTGCCTTGTTTGATGAGTCCATCAAAAGCCGCCAGCACAGCATGATGCAAATACGGACTTTTAATAAAACGGTCGTTCACAAAGAAAAACTGCTCGCCCCTACTCTTTTTTGCAAATTCAGGCTTATTGATAAACCCAGATATTTTAACGACCTGCGTTTCTTCCGTTACAGGTACCAATTTTTGATTGGTTCTCGTACCAAAGACATGAACTATCCTTTGCCTTATATTCGCCTGTGGCAAATTAAAAAGCTCCCCACCATTATTGTAAAGTTGAAAAGCGATCTTCGGATGCGCCAATGCCACCCGATGGAACTCGTCGGTAATATGGCGAAGTTCAACTTGATTGGATTTTAAGAAGTTACGCCGCGCAGGAATATTGAAAAACAAATGCTTTACAGAAATCGAAGTGCCCTTTGGGGTCGCACAGGTTTCTTGAAAAATAATTTTGCTTCCTTCGATTTTCAAATGTGTACCGATATCTTCTCCCGTCGGTTTCGTCTGCATCTCTACATGGGCAATCGCCGCAATAGAGGCCAAGGCTTCCCCTCGAAATCCTTTTGTATCCAACTTAAAGAGATCTTCGGCTTTTTGAATTTTCGAGGTAGCATGTCGTTCGAAACTCAGTCGGGCATCGGTCGCACTCATTCCAATTCCGTCATCAACAGCTTGTACTAAGGTTTTTCCACCTTCTTTTACAATAAGTTTTATTGAACTTGCACCGGCATCAATGGCATTTTCCAGCAATTCTTTTACTACGGAAGCCGGTCTTTGAACGACCTC
>QIJL01000070.1 GCA_003232435.1 Flavobacteriales bacterium
ACCGAACACATCTTTATACTCACCATGCACCATATTTCAACAGATAAATGGTCAATGGGGCTTTTGCGAAACGAACTTGCCGACAATTATAGAACACTTTGTGCAAGTGCTTCTTTTAATGAAAACAAATTAGACATTCAGTATGCCGATTATTGTTATTGGCAGTTTCGCCAAGAAGTCGATCCCGGGCAACTTGCATATTGGAAGGATAAACTATCGGGCGACATTCCTTTTTTAAACCTTCCGACCGACTATTCAAGACCTGCCCGTACTACTTTTAAAGGAAAGTCAGGCAGCACAGTGTTTTATTCTAAAGAGTTTTCCACTTCCATATTAGCTTTGTCAAAAGAATTAAAGGTCACACCTTATGTATTGTTCCTTTCAGCATACTACGTACTATTGTTTAGATATAGCGGGCAAAATGATATTTTGATAGGATCGCCCATTGCAAGTAGGGATCAAAAAGTATTGGAAAACATAATTGGTTTTTTTAATGATACGGTGGTACTGCGAACAAAACTATCGTCAGGTATGTCGTTCAGAAATTTGGTGGCCAGTGTAAAGCGGACAACCCTCGATGCTTTTTCGAATAAGGATGTTCCCTTTGATCTATTAGTAAAAGAGTTGAGCCTAGGGCGATCCTTGGCCTTGAATCCTTTTTTCCAGGTCATGTTTTTGTACCATGCCGTACCAGAGACACCGTCTTTCGGCCAAGACCTTGATCTCATTCATGATTTTTATGACGCGGAGGTGTCAAAGTTTGACCTCACACTGTATATATCAGAAGAGAACGGCCTGCTTTCATCTACTTTTGAATTCAGTAGCGAACTGTTCGAAGAGTCTACTATAGATCGATTTCAGGAGTATTACAAATTATTATTGGAAGGGGTGGTTGAAGATGCTGGGCAGTCGATATCGAGCATACCCATGCAAACCAAAAAAGAAAGCGATTTTTTCTCTTTGCAAAAGTCTTCGCCATCATCCTATTTCTCTTCTTTTACGGGGATACACCATATAATAGAAAGTGTTTGTGGTTCATTTCCTGAAAAGATAGCGTTGACCTATGGCAATTCAAATATGACCTATGGGGAGTTGGACCATAGGGCCAATATTATAGCCCTGTTATTGGCAAAAAAGATAAAAAACAAGAACAAGGTCGTAGGTCTTTGTATAGAACGATCTTTAGATATGATCGTTGGTTTATTGGCAATATTGAAAGCAGGCTGCGCTTATTTGCCCATAGACCCCAAATATCCGTCAAAACGTATTGATTATATGGTCGGGGATGCCAGTGTCACTATGGTGGTAACACAAAACGGACTGATACCGATTTTCAAGAATTTCAATGTGGATATTGTATCGGTCGATGCCATTGATATATCTGGAGAAACAGATACGATAGAACTGCCCAGTGTTGAAGCGAACGACCTTGCTTATGTTATTTATACATCGGGCAGTACGGGGCGGCCCAAGGGCGTTCCCATAACGCATAAGAACATTATCAATTCTACCGAGGGCAGGCTCCATTTTTATCCTGACAGCCCTGATGCGTTTTTATTGCTGTCCTCGATTTCTTTTGATAGCTCAAAGGCCGGTATCTTTTGGACGTTATGTACTGGGGGAAATTTGATTGTTGGCGAAGACCGAATCGAGCAAGATATTACAAAGCTCGAAGAGGTAATAAATCAAAATAGCATAAGCCACACCTTAATGTTGCCGTCGTTGTACAGATTGTTTATTGATTATGCCGATGCTTCTAAATTAAACAGTCTGACTACGGTCATCGTCGCCGGTGAGGCCTGTCCGCCAATGTTGTGTGCGGCACATTTCAATGCGTTTTCAAAAGTGTCTTTGTACAATGAGTACGGCCCCACCGAGGCAACCGTATGGAGCATTGCCCACAAGGTGGAAAAAGAAAAGGCCACAGGTATAATTCCGCTGGGAAAGCCTGTTGCCAACGCCCGAATATATTTATTGGACGAATCACTTTCTTTGGCGCCCTTTGGTGCAGTTGGTGAAATTTATATTGGTGGAACTGGGCTTTCCGGACACTATTTAAATCGGCCAGCGCTTACCGACAAGGCATATTTTCCCGATCGGTTTGTTGAGGGCTCTGCAAAGATGTATAAAACAGGTGATCTCGCACGGTACAATACCGATGGTACTATTATGTTTTTGGGAAGATCCGATCAACAGGTAAAAATACGCGGGTACAGAATCGAGCTGGACGAAGTTGAAAAGGCCATTGCCGAGAATGCCAAAATTCAAGATGTTGTAGTGTTGGCCGAAGCTATGGGAGAGCAGTCAAGTGAAGAAAAAACACGTAACGGTTCTACTGCAAAACGTTTGTGTGCCTATTTGGTCTCCGATCCTAATTTAGATGTAGCTGCACTTAAAACCTCACTCAAAGAACAGCTTCCCGAATATATGGTTCCCGCTTCAATAGTACAGGTTGAAGTCTTCCCCACATTGCCCAATGGTAAAGTCGACAAGACGGCTTTGCAAAGAACAAAGAAAGAGAAGTTATTGGATGATGATACCGAAGTGCAGTTTCCGAATACAGAACTTGAGTTCAAATTGCATGAAATTTGGAAAGAGATACTGCATATCGACACTATTGGTATTCATGATAATTTCTTTGAGTTGGGCGGTGATTCCATCTTAAGTATACGGTTCATTGCAAAAGCGCGAAAAGCCGGTGTTTTAATTACGCCCAATCAAATGTTCGATCATCAGACCATTTCGCGGCTTGCGGGTTTTGTTGCCTCGAACAATGAACAGATCGAACAATGGGATTATTTGGTGGCATTGCGAAAAGAAGGAACCGAAAATCCGTTGTTCTGTATTCATGCAGGTGGCGGTCATGTATTCTTTTACAATATTCTGACCAAGTATATTGGTGGCCATCGCCCGATTTATGCCTTGCAGGCCTCCGGTGTGTACGCTAATCAAGAAATGCACCAAAATATCGAACTCATGGCAACCGATTATTTGCGGGCGATACGTGCCAAACAACCCCAAGGCCCTTATAATATCATGGTCTATTGTTTTAGTGTCGCCGTAGGCCATGAAATGGTACTTCAGCTTCTTCGACAAGGTCAAAAAGGCAATTTGATCGTGATGGATACGATGACAGACCCATGGAGGCTGAACACTCATGAACGGCTCAAAATGAGGTTGAGGGGGTTTGCCAAAAGAGCGACCAAAAAACCGTTGCGGACCATAAAAAATTTGATTGACGACCGCATACTTCAGGCCAGACTTTCATTGACCAAAGTTTCGGGATCGCAAGCAGAAAAAGCATTGGTAATGGTGAATGATAACTTGGCCAAAATCTGTGCCGACTATACATGGAAAGCACATGAAGGTAAGGTCGCTTTACTGCTTACCCAAAAACCAGATAAGAGTATAAATGCCGAGGTCATCGATTCATGGAAAAAAATGGCTTTGGGCGGTGTTGATGTTATACGCACCAAAGGCAATCATATTGACCTGTTCTCTGAACCCGATATAGGTTCAGTAGCACAAAAAATAGATGAGAGTTGTGTTTAAACGAGTTCTAAAAGTGAATCAAGACCGCGGTACATTTTTTCAACCCACCAAAGAAACCGTTCATTTTTGGCAGTGCGGTTTTGATGCCGATAAAGCTCGTGTTCGCCATTATAGGTCGTTGCTTGCCCAAGATGAGATAATCAGGGCCGAAAAGTTCAAGTTTGAGATCGACAGTTCCAAAGCGGGAATTTTATGGACCCTATGTACCAGTGGAACTTTGGTCATTTCAGAAAAGAGGTTTGAGCAAGATGTCGAGCAACTGGTAAACGTCGTGGAAACAAATCGGGTAAGTCATACGTTGATGTTGCCGTCGCTGTACAATATGGATACCATGGCCTCCCCATGGACGTTGGGCACTCCCGAAAGACTCAAAGCCCGAAGCCGTTCTTTTTTCATTAGATTCTTCAAAAGCCCTTTGAAAAGTATCAAAACATTTTTTGAGGACAGATTTTGGTGGATTTCCCCTACTTGGGTCAGATTGTTCGGCAACGAAAACCAGAAAGAATTGGAAAAGGTCAAAATCAATTTGCGAAAGATATGCCGAGCCTATGATTGGAAGAAGCACCCAGGGAAAATTTCGTTGATCCTTACAGAGAAACCACATGAATCGTTGCAAAAAGTGACTATCGATTCATGGAAAGAACTTGCTGGCGGGGGAGTCGAAATGTACTATGCCAAAGGTGATCACAGAACGCTGTTCGAAGAACCTGACGTGCGTTTCGTTTCCAATAAAATCGATGAAGCCATAATCGAATAATGCAAGACAAAACGAAGAATGTCTTTGATAACCAGAAACTCCATTGAACTTGATTTGGGCCACTTGCATGTGTGGTCGGCTACAGCTGTCAAAGATAATAGACAGTTGAATGAATTATCGGAATTGCTTGCTGCCGATGAGGTAGAGCGAGCCAATAAATACGTATTTGAAAAAGATAGATGGATCTATGTCACGGCCAAATTTCTGTTGCGGTCAATTCTGGGGAATTATTTAAATATAAACCCCAAGGAGATAGCTTTTGAGTATAGTGAGTTTGGAAAACCTTCTTACCTGAAAAATATTGAAGTCGATTTTAATGTTTCGCATTCCGGAAATCGAATCATAATCGGTTTTGCCAAACAGCAAACGATAGGCGTCGATATTGAAAAAATAAAACAAGACTTCGATCCTTTGGATTTGGCCAAAATTTTTTTTTCAGAAGAGGAGATAAACGCGCTTTCACAAGCCAAGGAATCAGAAATGTTTCAGGCATTTTATCGATGTTGGACAAGAAAGGAATCGTTCATAAAAGCGGTGGGCGAGGGGCTTTCATATCCACTGGATTCTTTTGCAGTTACTATGGATAATGACCATAGGGCAAGATTCCTTAAAATTGATAATAATCAAGACTCTAAAAAGGACTGGCAATTGTCTTCTTTTGTTCCTGCAGACGGATATATTGCGGCCATCACTACAAACGGCAATCCGAATAAGATAGAATTCTTTGATGCCAATGAAATTCTTTTTGGAGAAATTGATGGGTAATCGATTCGTGCCCATATTCCATATTATTCATATATTAATCTAAAATTATAAAAAGAACCTTAAAATGTTTCCCATGAAAAAATCACTTATTTTTTTAGCTTTTCTTCTCGCGATATCTGCAAATGCCCAAATAATAGGCTCCACCGCCATCACGCAAAATAATGTAGATGAACAAACCGTAGAAATGATGGAAGCAAAAGAGAAGGCCGAGAAGGCACAGAAGAAGGCTGAAAGAGAAGCTGCCAAAGCCGAAAAGGCGCAAAAGAAAGCCGAGAAAGAAGTCAAGAAAAGAGAAAAATCGGCAGATGCGATATCCTCTAAAAAAAAATCCATCGCCAAAGACGAGAAAAAAATTGAAAAGCTTAATGAAAAATTAGTCAAGGGCCAGCAAAAAGGAAAACTATCTCCTGATGATATTGAAAAGCTGAACGCCAAAATCGACAAGACCAAAGTTGGTATCCTCAAAGACAAAGAAAAGTTGGCCAAACTGATCAAGAAACAATAAACGATTCCAATTAAAATCTATGGTAAGAAAGTGTTCGATGTAACATTTAGCGAATTTGTTCGTCTTATAAGTACATCAACCTGTCCGCCCATGGAGGATCAATTAAAACACTTATCATGAAACGAGAAAATAAAAGTTTATTAGCGGTTACGCACTTAAGCCAATTACTGGACTTTGTTACCGGAATTGGTGGTCTGATCGTCCCACTGGTTATATGGTTAACCCAAAAGGATTCCGTTATGGATATGGACGAAAATGGAAAATCGATTATCAACTTCAGAATCAGCATGTTTATTTACGTACTGATTTGTATACCATTGATTTTGTTGTTCGGTCTAGGTTTACTAGGTTTCGTCGTACTCGGAATACTTTACTTTATACTCCCGATTGTTAACGCCATCAGGGCCGGCAATGGTGACAAGCCTCATTATCCGCTAAGTATGAAATTCATATAATATTACTAACTCGAACGCAGTAAAAATCCGTCAGGGCCAAGCCAAGACGGATTTTTTTATTCCCACCAGTGGGTTTAATACCCCGAGGCTCGCCTCGATAATTCTTTAAAGCGCTATTTTGACACGAATTCGGCCAATCTGCCTGT
>QIJL01000346.1 GCA_003232435.1 Flavobacteriales bacterium
TCGGCTCCCCGTTCGCGACCGCTTTTGTCGGGAGATTGTCGTACATACGTTCGACTTTATGGTAGAGATGTTTACTATCATGACCTGTTTGCGCCCATTGAAAATCGAGCCATTCTTTTTCCTGAAAACTCTTGTTGTTATGAAAACAATGCTCTTTTTCGCCATCGGCCCAAGCGGCAAGAGAGTCGTCACAGGGGTTATAGTGTATTCCCGTGGGTTGGGCATAACAATCCCATTCTTGCATCATTTCACCACTTTCCAGGACACCCGGGTCCTTCCCGTTGTGATCTCCGCCCAAAAGCCAAATTGCGGGATTGCTTCCGTATCGAGCCAAAAGATATTTACAATAACGCACATATTCTTGAGGTTCAATTGTTCTTCCCAATACCTCGAGGCCTTTCCATCCATAGCCATGAAAAACAGGTTGAAAAACCGGAACGATCTCATGGTCAAGAAGCGTTTGAACAAGACCATCGTAATATTGAAAATAATCAACATTGATCTGGTCGATATGCCCATCGGACAAATCTTCGAACGCTCGTTTAAAACCCTGTTCGGTATTTCGTTCGTTGGGGCCATCTGCTTTTGTATCGGGCTGCAGGGTCATCATCAAGGCGGTATTAAATCCTTTTTCTTGGCGATCTCTGGCATAGATTTCGACCTGCTCTCTGGTTGCGCGGAACGGAATCGCCCAAGGTGTATCACCGACAAGAAGAAAGGGTTTTCCGGAATGTTGCACCACATTACGACGGCCTTTTGACATTTTCAATGGCCCGTTCTTGATAAGCTGATTCGATTTGCTGTTCAACATGGGAATAATCGACTCGACATTCGGTGTTGAAATCAAGCTTCCCGACTTTTGGTGAAGTTCTTTGTCGCTTTGGTTACTGCAAAGAGACGTCCACGACCAGACTCCGGTTTACATCCGTGGGGGCAAAACGGACCTTCCAGGTATCGCCGCCATCCCAAAAAGCCGGTCTTTTCAAGGTATCGTTCTTACTGTTGACGAAGTTTGCCCAGACTTCGACATCGGTATAGGGGTTTTTATAGGTAGTACCTGACCTCATGGTTATTTCGTGAGTTGTGTATTGTGGAACAAGGTTGATCCCCCCTTCAGACGAAAGTGACAGGGGAAAGCATAGTGAAATGATAATAATGGGGAATAAAAATCTCATCCGAATTCATTTTACGGATGAATTTAAGAAAAAACACACACTTAGCGCAGGACCTAGTAAATTTCCGTTTTCAACACGGTAACAACTATGTCGCTTGAATTTAAAGGATAGTTTCTGCCGGCAACCAATTGATAAAAAAGCAGTGCCGACTCTCTTTTGATTTTGTCGACCAAAAGTGATTCGTCGATTTCACCGCCTTCTTGTCTCCATGTAAATACGGAATTTTGTTGCACTTGCACAATGCGGTGTTTGGCAATAAACTGGGCAATGTAGGTTGTCATTTGATTTGGGGAAACTTGTTAGACATTGAACTGGTTTAAACCAGTTCATTATATAAAACAGTGACGAACACGAAAAATTGCCTTAAATAGCGCTAAATGTAGGAAAAATTCAAAAATCTGTTGTAAGAACAAAAAAAAGATGTTGTCAGATTCTGCTTATACCGATTTAAGTATAAAATATCAATCATTCAACTTCAGTACTGCCATAAATGCCTGCTGCGGAATTTCGACATTCCCCACCTGCCGCATGCGTTTTTTACCTTTTTTCTGCTTCTCCAAAAGTTTTCGCTTACGGGAAATATCTCCACCATAGCATTTCGCGGTTACATCTTTTCGCAGGGCTTTGATGGTTTCTCGAGAAATGATCTTCGTACCGATGGCCGCCTGAATCGGAATATCGAATTGTTGTCGGGGAATCAATTCTTTCAACTTTTCGCACATTTTCTTGCCAATATTCTGCGCATTGTCGGCATGGATCAAGGCCGATAGGGCATCTACCGGCTGGGCGTTCAATAAGATATCTACTCGAACCAATTTCGAAACACGCATTCCGATTGGCGCATAATCAAAAGAGGCATAGCCTTTTGAGACGGTCTTTAAACGATCGTAAAAATCAAAAACGATTTCCGCCAAAGGCATGTCAAAATTAAGCTCGACACGCTCTGTGGTCAAATAAGTTTGGTTTGTAATCTGCCCTCTTTTTTCAATACAAAGCGACATTACATTGCCGACGAAATCGGATTTGGTTATGATCGTTGCCTTGATATAGGGCTCTTCAACACGATCCACTGTCGATGGATCGGGAAGATCCGAAGGGTTGTTTACGACCAATGGTTTTTCGGGATCCTTCCTGGTAAACGCATGATAGCTTTTGGTACAGTGGTAATGACCGTCATGTCGAACTCACGCTCCAAACGCTCTTGAATGATTTCCATATGGAGCATCCCTAAAAAGCCGCAGCGGAAACCGAAGCCTAGGGCCGCACTACTTTCCGGGGTAAAAACCAAAGAGGCATCGTTCAGTTGCAATTTTTCCATGGAGGAGCGAAGTTCTTCGAAATCTTCGGTATCGACGGGATAAATTCCTGCGAACACCATCGGCTTAACATCCTCAAAACCTGCAATGGCGTTTTGTGTCGGGTTCGCCGAATCGGTTATGGTATCGCCGACTTTTACTTCTCGGGCATCTTTGATTCCTGTAATGAGATAACCGACATCGCCCGCCTTAATGCTTTGCTTCGGATGCTGTGTCAGCTTTAAAGTACCCACTTCATCGGCAAAATAGCTTTTATCCGTGGCTACGAACTTGATTTTCTGTCCTTTTTTTATTTCTCCGTTGATGACCCTGAAATACGTCTCTACCCCTCGAAAGGAGTTATAGACCGAATCAAATATCAATGCCTGTAAAGGTTCGTCGAGATTGCCCTTGGGTGCGGGAACCTGTTCGATGATCGCACTCAATATTTCTTCGATCCCAATGCCCGTTTTTGCACTTGCCGGAATGACCTCCTCTGGCCTGCAGCCCAATAGGTCCACGATATCGTCGGTAACTTCTTCAGGGCTGGCGCTAGGGAGGTCTACTTTATTCAATACAGGAATGATTTCAAGGTCGTTTTCCAGGGCCAAATACAAATTGGAAATAGTCTGGGCTTGAATGCTTTGTGCGGCATCGACCACAAGCAAAGCCCCTTCACAGGCGGCAATAGATCTAGAAACTTCATATGAAAAATCGACGTGCCCGGGGGTATCTATCAAATTCAAAACATATTCTTCGCCTTGATAGGTATAATCCATCTGAACGGCATGGCTCTTTATGGTAATGCCGCGTTCGCGCTCAAGATCCATGGTATCTAGCAATTGCTCTTTCTTTTCCCGTTCGGTCACCGAGCCGGTAAAGTCTAACAACCGGTCGGCCAAGGTACTTTTACCATGGTCGATATGGGCGATGATACAGAAATTTCGGATGTTTTTCACCTGAATTGATTTGTCTTATTAGGCTCAACTAAAAAAAGTCGCAATGAAGTGTGCAAATATAAAGCAAATAAAGACTTTGATCATCTTATACTTTATCAAATGAAATGAACTCGTCTTGAGCTTTTCTTTCTTGCCTGCTTGCCGGCAGGTTTTGCACCCTGATTTTGTCTTTTTTGACTACCGTAGCCAAGTCAAGGAGGCCTCTAAAATCAGCTCATAAAACCTCTGCATTAGCATCTATTCAAAGGGGAGCTCTATTCCTGCCACTCCGCAATGAACAAATTCGTATCACGCGTACCTCCGTTATTTCGGTTACTTGAGAAAGCCAAATATTTTCCGTCGTTGGAAAATACCGGAAAAGCATCAAAGGTTTCCCCATGGGTCACTCTTTCCAGATTCTTTCCATCCAAATCGATCAAGTACAGATTAAAAGGGAACCCTTTTTCAGCTTCGTAATTGCTCGAAAAAAGAATCTTTTCTCCCGAAGGGTGAAAAAACGGACTCCAATTCGCATTTCCTAAAAAAGTCAATTGCCTGAGGTCAGAACCATCGGCGTTGCAGATAAAAAGCTCCATTTCGGTCGGTTCTACAAGTCCGTCGGCCAGCAAATCCGTATATTTTTTTATTTCCTCCGGAGTTTTTGGTCGTGAAGCCCTAAAAATCAATTTGGTGCCGTCAGGGGAGAAGAAAGCGCCGCCATCATAACCCAAGTCGTCGGTAATTTGTTTCACATCGGAACCATCGAGATTCATGGTGTACAATTCCAGATCACCACTTCTATCTGAAGTAAAAACGATTTTATCGCCTTTCGGAGAAACCGTGGCCTCGGCATCATAGCCTTTTTCGTTGGTCAATTGCGCCGTGATATTGCCATCTAAATCCGCAACGAAAATGTCGAACGAATCATAGACCGGCCAAACATAGTTGCCATTTTTACGAAGGGGTACTTCGGGGCAGTCTTTGCCCTTTAAATGCGTTGAACCGTAAACATAACTCTTGTTATCAGGCAAGAAATAGGCACAAGTAGTACGCCCCATACCCGTGCTGACCATAGGCGGCCTCTTATCCTTAAAATTCTCTTCTATGTTCATCAAGAACATCTGGTCGCAGTTCAGGCCCCAGTCTTCGTTATTCGATTGAAAGATCATCTGCTTATCATCCCAGCTCCAATAGGCTTCCGCATTATCTCCACCGAAAGTTATTTGACGAATGTTCTTAAAGTATTTTTCTTCAGGATAAATGAGCGTATCGCTTCCGGCCATTAACGAGGTTTCTTTTTCTTCTTCTGGAGGTGTTTCCGATTTTTTGGTTTCCGACTTACAACTCATTACGGCGATAATCAGTATTAGGAGCAACGGTTTTCTCATAAGATGCTTAATTTTACACAAAATCACATCCAAAAATGATGAAAAATATTTTCCCGTCGCTGTTTTTGCTCGCTATTTTATCCTGTAAAACAGAAAAGCCAAAAATCGTTTCCTTAGAAGAAGACATTTCTTTTTTGGCGAACGACAGCCTGGCAGGTCGCGAAACGGGCACCCCTGAAGAATTGATAGCCGCGGATTATTTACAAAAAAGAATGAAAGACATAGGCCTACGACCTAAAGGAAATGGGGGCACCTATTTTCAAACGTTCACCTTTAAACCCAAAACCGACCCACATTCAGAAGTACAATTCGTTTCTGGCGACAGTACGATTACAGGAACCAATGTTATCGGGTACTTCGATAATCAAGCTGATAAAACGGTTATCATCGGAGCCCATTACGACCATTTGGGGATGGGCGGTGCAGGTTCGTTGTATGCCGAAGGTAACGCTGTTCATAACGGTGCCGATGACAACGCTAGTGGTGTCGGGGTAATGCTCAAGCTTGCGGAAAAATTGAAAGATTCGATTTCGGGCAGCAATTACTTGTTCATTGCTTTTTCGGGGGAAGAAATGGGATTGCTGGGCAGCAATTACTTTTCTAAAAACCCTACAATCGATTTCGAAAAAGCGAATTATATGATAAATATGGACATGGTAGGAAGGCTTCGTGAAGACAAGACACTTTCGATAAGCGGAACAGGTACCGCGTCTATTTGGAACCAAGTTTTGAACTCCACGAATCCTGGATTCAAATTGGTGTTGAGCGAATCGGGAATGGGGCCTAGCGACCACACTTCTTTTTATTTACAAGACATTCCGGTTTTACACTTTTTCACGGGCCAACACGAAGATTATCACAAACCTTCAGACGATTCAGACAAGCTGAATTACGAGGGGATGAATATGATAGGAGAATATATTCTAGAAGTTATTTCAGAACTCGACGATGCCGACAAACTGACCTTTCGAACCACTAAAAATAAAAGCGAAGACGTTCCTAGGTTTAAAGTCGCTTTGGGCGTAATGCCCGATTATCTTTTTGATGGAAAGGGTATGCGTATCGACGGAGTGACCGAAGATCGCCCCGCCGCTGTCGCCGGATTGCAAAAAGGCGATATCGTCATTCAATTGGGAGACAGCGTAGTAGTCGATATGATGAGCTATATGCGGGCACTTTCCATTTTTGAAGAAGGAAATTCTACTAAGGTCGTTGTGGATAGGAACGGGGAGAAAGTTGCGGTCGAGATTACTTTTTAACAACGTCTTTGCGAGAAGCCTTTTCCATGGTTCAGTATGGCAATAGTATGACGGCGACGAAGCGATCTGCCCGACACATTGAAAAGGCTCAAAAGATCGCCGCGTCGCGTTGACCACTATTCTCATATCAACTTTTTAGTCGCTTCTCGCAAAGACGACTTTCATTACCACTAGTGTCAAGTCAAGTGTTAAATGACGGATAAAGGCGTTTAAGTTTTATCCTTGCATCTTTAGTTTTGAATCTCCAGTTTATTTCAGCGTTCATATTATTTCGATGCGTTTTCCAAGCATCCACTTCCCTTTGGACTTCTTCAAAATTATCGATCCTTCTGTTGAGGCACTGACCGTTCAGGACATTCAACTCGATTTCCGCCATATTCGGCCAACTACCATGCTTTGGGGTATGGATAAATTCAAATCTGTCCCAAAGACGTTTAGCTTCTTCTGGAGGGAAGGCCTCATAAAGTGATGAAGGTCTATGGGTATTCAGGTTGTCCATTACCAGTGTTATTTTATCCGCATCAGGGTATTCTTTATCCGCAATCTCACGAATAAATCCTGCCCGGTCCTTTTTTGTTTTCCTTTCGGTAATTTTAACGTACCTCTTGCCCGCCAAGGGTCCGTTGGCCATGAATATATTGCAGACCCCGTTCCTCTTGTATTCATAATCGATCCTCTTTTCCGCTTTCTTCCCCATTTTTATGGGGACTTTTGTCTCCCCGATCAATTGTTTTGGTGATTCGTCCATACAGACAACAGGTCTTTTCAAGTCAAATGGGCGTTTGTACACATCTAATACATTTTCCATATTGGCCACAAAATCAGCGTTTTTATCCGGGGGTATCAACCGACCTTTTACCTTCCAGGGTTTTAACTCGTTTTTTTAAAAGGGTGCGTACCGATTCACGGGAGATATTCTCGATATAATTCAATTCGACCATTTTGTCCGCCAATAAACGTAAAGACCAACGGGCAAAACCCTTTGGGGGCTCACCACAGCTAATGGATATCAAATGGGCCTCGACCTCTCCGTCTATTTTTCGCTCATACGCCCGTGAGGTCGGTTTTCTTACAAGACAGGCCTCAAAACCTTCCTCTACGAAACGTTTCTTTATTCTGTCTATGGGCCTCATACCGATTTTCAAAACCTTTTTGATGTCTTCATTGGTAATCCTATCTGAATATTCGCCAATATCGGTATTTAATAAAACGTAGGCATTACGATAAGTTTGGGAAGTGTGCTTGCCCTTTTTGACGATCTTTGACAATTCCTCTCGTTCTAATTTCGTTAAGGTTACTTTATAAACATTCGCCATGATCATTGGGTTTTCTTATGGTGGGTTCTAAAAATTGATTTTTCCAATTTTCTCAAAAAGACCTGTCTGCCGACAGGCGGGCAAGGACCCTTTTTCATCTTTTTGATGAAGAACCACATTTCAAATGGTAGTAAAAACCTGTTGATTTCAAGAATGGATATTGAAAACCATACTTACCTGCCTACTTGTTTATCAGTATGTTATTTTTAATCGCCTGATCTGCTCATACCTGAACAAGTCGTAGGTTAAATTGATCAATCCTATTGTTCCGGTCGCTCTTACCATACCTACCGATCTTAAGGCCAGGCCATCCATACTTTGCTCCATGAAGCCAAGTATATGTTCTACCCTTGCCCTGGTTTTCGATTTTTTGGTGTTCCTTTCTTTTTGGTGTCCGGTTAATGGTTTATTACGGTACCCTTTTTCGTGAACTTTATTTTTCATTTCATATTTCTCGATAATCTTATCTTGTTCTTCTCCCGTGTAAGCACTATCTGCGTGTAGGTCCTGGTCTTTGTCTTTTTTTGTGAGCAAGTTGTCTAAAGCTTGTGAATCGTGAACCGATGCGCCTGTTACGGCATAGGTGTTGATGAATTTGCTTTTGGCATCTACTTTTGCGTGATTTTTATAGCCGTAGAAAGTCTCCCCGTTTTTCTTTGTCCAACGTGCATCAATATCTTTGTGTTTCTTTTTGTTAGGCCTGTCGTTCCATAGATCATCACCTTCTCCTTTTTTGATTTTCTTGTTCTCTTCCCTTGTATTGCGCTGACGTGGAGCTACCGTAAAACTCGCATCGATCATTTGACCCTCGTTCAATATCAACTCTTTTGCTTCTAAAAATGATACAAATCGCTCAAATAATTCTTCTACCAACCCTGTTTTTGTTATCCGCTCTCTAAAACTCCATACTGTTTTTTCATCTGGAACCTTATCGCCTGTTTCTAATCCCAGAAATGTTTTAAAACTGGTTCTATCCAATATTTGATATTCCACTTGATGATCCCCTAATCCGTAATAACGCTGTAGTATCAT
>QIJL01000469.1 GCA_003232435.1 Flavobacteriales bacterium
CAGAAAATGATGTTTGGTACAGCAACAACGGCAGCAATTGGGAAGCGGCAAATAAAAAGGCTTCATTTCCCGCCCGTAGGGGACACGCTTCAGCCGTCTTTCAGAATAAACTATGGATAACCGGCGGACTGGTTAGTGGTCCTTTTAACGTCCTTGATGATGTGTGGTGGTCGTCGAACGGAAAGGAATGGAACCAAGTTTCAAATACCAATTTTCCGCCCGTAGTCGAACATACGCTTACTGTCTTCAATGGAGCCCTATGGTTAATTGGGGGGTATATTCTTGATCCCGTCACAAATTTTGCTACAATAAGTCCTGCGATATGGCGAAGTTATGATGGTGTGAAATGGTCAAAAGTAATCGAAAACGCACCCTTTCAAGGGCGTGCACGGCATACTACGGTGGCCCATGATGGTAAATTATGGCTAGTAGGTGGTAGATATGGCGAGGGCCCGCCAAATCATGGGATCAATAACGACGTTTGGTTTACCCATGATGGAAAGAAGTGGGAGTTGGCCACGGCAAAAGCTGATTTTCCCACAGTCAGTGATCATACTTTGGTTTCCGATGGAGACAAGATGTGGTTGGCTGGAGGAATGCATGATACCATGGACCAAATTTGGTACAGCACATGCGGAGAGTCTTGGCTTCAGGCCGATGTGACAAAAAAGTTTCCGGGGAGGGCTGACCATTCCTCAGTGATGTTCGATGGCAAACTTTGGATTATAAATGGCTATGCCGATTATCCTTCTTCCCAAAAGCATCTTTCCGATATATGGTCTTTTGAAGAATCAAATACGATCGATGATATTACTTCAAAGAGCAACTAACACAAAAATCGATTCTCTAGAAGACTCCTTCTCAAAAATTCATTTAGCATTTCTCCTATGCTCAAATATATGAGTTTAAAATCCTTCTAAATACAGTAGTAATCAATGGCAAAGTTTGTTAAAGCCGTGCCTATGCAGTAATTTTGTAGACAGTCTTTAACGCAACTCCATCTTAACAATGAGCGGATTGATAAAATCTTCGATAGCACTAAAAGTAGTCATGGCCCTCTCCGGTCTTTTTTTGGTCTTTTTTCTGGCCCAGCACTTTACCATCAACATTGCCTCGGTTATTGCCCCGGATACCTTTAACTCATGGTCGCATTTTATGGGATACAACGGTCTGGTACAATACATTCTGCAACCGATATTGATCGCAGGTGTAATCGTCCATTTTATGATGGGGGTAGTGCTCGAACTTCAGAATAGAAAAGCGAGGGGCGTTCGATATCAAAAATATAAGGGGGGTGCCAATGCGTCTTGGATGTCACGCAACATGATCATCACCGGACTCGTAGTCTTGGCTTTTCTTGGATTACATTTTTACGATTTTTGGATCCATGAAATAGATTACAAATACATTGCCGGAAAACCCGAGGACCCAACTCGCTACTATGCGGAAACCGTGGAGAAATTTGAGCCTATTTGGCGTACATTGCTTTATGTAATAGCCTTTGTGTTGCTGGCACTGCACCTTTGGCATGGCTTCGCCTCCTCTTTTCAGAGTATGGGTGTGAACAACAAATATACCCCGGCGATAAAAAAATTCACAAAGATATATGCGATAGCAATTCCATTGGGGTTCATTTTTATCGCGCTCTACCATCACTTTAACCCGATAACACATTAAATATGGGCATATTGGATTCCAAAGTTCCAGCCGGGCCATTGGCCGATAAATGGACTAAGCATAAAAATGACATCGACCTGGTAAACCCCGCCAACAAGCGGAACATAGACGTCATTGTTGTGGGTACAGGTCTTGCAGGCGGTGCCGCCGCCGCTACCTTGGCCGAGTTAGGTTATAATGTAAAGACCTTTTGCTACCAAGATTCTCCACGAAGGGCACACTCCATTGCCGCTCAAGGGGGAATCAATGCCGCGAAAAATTATCAGGGAGACGGAGACAGTCCATATCGCCTTTTTTACGATACCGTAAAAGGAGGGGATTATCGCTCTCGGGAAGCGAACGTATATCGTTTGGCCCAAGAATCGGCGAATATTATTGATCAATGCGTTGCGCAAGGCGTACCCTTTGCCCGGGAATATGGCGGGTTGTTAGACAACCGTTCTTTCGGCGGCGTATTGGTATCCCGAACTTTTTATGCGAAAGGCCAGACTGGTCAGCAACTATTATTAGGTTGTTATTCGGCCATGAACCGACAGATAAATCGTGGAAAGATCAAGCCATATAACCGTCATGAAATGATGGATCTTGTTCTTGTCGATGGAAAAGCAAGAGGTATTATAGCACGAGATTTAGTTACCGGAGAAATTGAACGACATTCTGCCCATGCAGTAGTTCTTGCAACTGGAGGGTATGGCAACGTATTCTTCCTTTCTACGAACGCAATGGGAAGTAATGTAATGGCCGCGTGGCGAGCGCACCGCCGAGGTGCCTTCTTTGCGAACCCATGTTTTACGCAGATACATCCTACTTGCATTCCAGTTTCGGGGGATCATCAATCCAAGCTGACCTTGATGTCGGAATCATTGCGGAACGACGGAAGAATTTGGGTGCCCAAACGTTTGGAAGATGCAAAGGATATTCGTGAAGGTAGATTGAAGCCCATCCAACTTAAGGAAGAAGATCGCGACTATTATTTGGAAAGAAGATATCCCGCTTTTGGAAATTTAGTGCCGCGAGATGTGGCCTCAAGGGCGGCCAAAGAAAGATGCGATGCAGGTTTTGGAGTGAATAAAACGGGTGAGGCCGTTTATTTGGATTTTGCCGCTGCGATTCAACGTTACGGAAAGGAACAGGCTTTGACCCACGGACTTAAAAATGCCGATGACAAGGAAATAACAAAATTGGGGAAAGGGGTCATCGAAGCCAAATACGGAAACCTTTTTCAGATGTACGAAAAAATCGTAGATGAAAATCCTTATGAAACCCCAATGATGATATACCCGGCCGTGCACTATACCATGGGCGGACTATGGGTCGACTACAATTTACAGACCACGATCGAAGGATGTTATTGCGCGGGCGAGGCAAATTTTAGTGACCACGGCGCCAACCGTTTGGGTGCTTCGGCATTGATGCAAGGTCTGGCCGATGGCTATTTTGTGCTGCCCTACACCATCGGGGATTACTTGTCGAACGATATCAGAACAGGGCCTATTTCTACCGACTCTCCCGAATTCGAAGCGGCCGAAAAAGGTGTGAAAGACCGATTGGAAAAACTGATGGGCGGAAGTGGGCAACACTCGGTAGACTATTACCACAAAAAATTGGGCAAGATCATGTGGGATAAATGTGGCATGGCTCGCAACGAGAAAGATCTGCGGAGCGCAATTGATGAAATTTCCGCGCTACGTGCCGATTTTTGGGAAAACGTGAAGATTCCTGGGAAAGCAAATGGTATGAACCAAGAATTGGAAAAAGCCGGCCGCGTTGCTGACTTTTTGGAACTAGGTGAACTCTTCGCCAAAGATGCACTAACGCGAAACGAATCTTGTGGCGGACATTTTAGGGAAGAGTATCGAACTCCAGAGGGTGAAGCACTTCGAGATGACGAGAATTTCAAGTTCGTTTCTGCCTGGGAATACAAAGGTGAGCCTAAAAATGCCGTGTTACACAAGGAAGATTTGACGTACGAGAATATTGAATTAAAGACAAGAAGCTACAAATAGTTTAATGGTTAAACGTTAATGGTTAATAGGTCTTACTCCAATGGGTAACGTTAAAATTTTTGAAGATTTAGAATGTTGGAAAAAGGGAACTGAGCTTAGAAGAGAAATTGGCAAAGTGATTAAGCTCTATCCAAGTTTTGAAAAATTCGAGCTGGTATCTCAAATGAGAAGAGCTTCAAGGTCTATTACACATAATATTGTGGAAGGATATGGGCGTTATCATTATCAAGAAAACATTCAGTTCTGCAGAACTTCGCGAGGTTCGGCATATGAAATTATAGACCAGTTGATTACGAGTCTTGATGAGGAGTATATAAGTAAAGAGAAATACGAGGAATTAAGGTTAATGGCAGTTAATTGCATCAAAATTCTAAATGGATATATCAACTATTTAGTTAAGGCCAAAAACGTTTAACAATTAACTTTTAACAATTGACGAATATCCGTTATGAATCTAACCTTAAAAATATGGCGTCAAAAAGATGCCAAAACCAAAGGACAAATGGTAGATTACCCTATAAAGGGTATTGAAGGTGATATGTCTTTTTTAGAAATGCTGGACGTTCTTAATGAAGGGCTCATCAACAAGGGCGAAGAACCCGTAGAATTCGATCATGACTGTCGCGAGGGAATTTGCGGAACATGTTCGTTGCAAATCAATGGCGAGCCACATGGGCCCGACCGTTTGGTCACCACCTGTCAATTGCACATGCGCAAGTTCAATGAGGGCGACACTATTTACATCGAACCTTTTCGGGCAACAGCCTTCCCCGTTATCAAAGATTTGATCGTGGATCGAAGTGCCTTTGATCGTATTCAGCAGGCCGGGGGTTTTATTTCTGTAAATACTTCCGGCAACACGGTTGACGCCAATGCCATTCCTATCGATAAGCATGCGGCCGACGAGGCCATGGATGCGGCCACTTGTATTGGCTGTGGTGCGTGCGTCGCCGCATGTAAAAACGCAAGTGCCATGCTGTTCACTTCTGCAAAAGTATCTCAATTCGCCTTACTGCCACAAGGTCAAGTCGAGGCGGTTGACCGTGTACAGAATATGGTACGTCAAATGGATCTGGAAGGATTCGGAAACTGCACCAATACCGGTGCCTGTGAAGTAGAATGCCCAAAAGGAATTTCTTTGGAGAATATTGCGAGAATGAATCGCGAGTATTTGTCGGCCACTACAAAAGGATAACATATTTCGTGCTGACCTCAAGGAAGCATATAAAATAAAATCCCTAGCCCTTAATTGAGCTTGGGATTTTTAGTATTCAGCCCCTCTCTTGTCATTCCGAGAGTGGAGTTTTGAAAAAACCAGCGTATAGGAATGACGTAAAAAAATGATAGTGAAATCAAATTTTATTTAAGGGCTTTTGAGTGTTGCCCCCTTGAGGGGGCTTTAGGGGGTGCTGTAAAGTAATTTACTGAAAATCAGTAATTTACGAAATTACGTCAATGGTAGGCACGAGGAATCCCTGCGCCTGCTTGTTCGGATACCGTTTTGGAATTGATGGCCGATGCCGGACTTGTACTGAACGTTGGCCACTGAGCGTAGCCGAAGTGAGCCTGCCGAAGTATTGGCAAGAAGGCCCCCTGTTCGCGGTTCAATACAGATGAAAGAGGGTGTCAATACTCCTAAGGGATTCCTCACTTCGTTCGGAATGACAAAGGGGGAGAAAGCACTTCGGCTGAACTGTTACGATTTTTACATTTTACTTGACAGGAATACAAATGTCTACAATAAATCGCCCTTCGAGATGCTCGTTAGCATCTTTATAATATATTTCGTGGTAATGACCATCGCGAACTTCAAAATTGTTTCCCGGTACCCAGAGCGACATGCTGTTCCATGCTTTTTCGAATTCGTCCATTTTAAGTTCAAACCGACCTACTGCGAATTTTCCTTTCGGAATGGTGATTTTGCCGACCTCCCCTGAAACCTCAACATCATCTTCGATAGTAATGCAAGCACTCGATTGCATTTTTGATTCGTCGGTAACCCGCGGGCTGTCATAATAAATTCCGGCCGTTTTAGTTTCAGGAAAATTAAGCAGGCCCCTCGGGCCGGCCCACTTCATCAATTTATCGAATGCCTTTCCGATTTCGCTGTACGGCCCTTGGTGTCTAATGTGCGCCAGTCTAAGTTCTGGTATTTCCTTTACTTCTACTTTTGTTTTCATTGCTAACCAGTTTTTAAGATTATTAATGGAGTAAAAGTATTTTTCGAACGAGACTTTGCCTGTAACATTCCTGCTTTGTATTTTACCAATCTTGCTAAACTCGCTTTGTCCCCTTTTTTGAAATTCAGAAGCACTCATTCCATAAAAATTACGAAAGGCCCTTGAAAACGAATGAATACTTTTGAAGCCGTTCTGTAGCGCCAAGTTGGTCAGGGTTTCGTCTTTTCCCATAAAGAAAAGGCGGCCGGCTATTTTTTCAATGCGCCTTCGTGTGATATAATTATTTGGA
>QIJL01000004.1 GCA_003232435.1 Flavobacteriales bacterium
GACTTCCCTCCTAAAAAGCAGGGATTAAGGGAGATGTAAAAGCGAATACATGAAACAATCGATAAAATTTGAACAATGCGATTCCCCCTTTAAAGGCGACGAAGCGAGAGCTTCGGGCGAGATGAAGAATTGGCGGGATGTTCTTGTTGGCACGAATTCACATTCACTATGACAGATCAAATCAAAATATTCTGCCCGGCAACAATTGCAAACATCTCTTGTGGGTTTGATGTTTTGGGTGTCGCCTTAGATTCCGTGGGCGACGAAATGGTAGTTCGAAAAGTTTCTGAAAAGGGAATTCGAATCACAAAATTGATAGGGCAAGATTTGCCCATGGAAACGGAAAAAAATGTTGCCGGTGTAGCTGGTTTGGCCCTATTAGCGGCAAGTGATCATGATGGTGGATTCGAAATCGAAATCTACAAGAAAATAAAAGCGGGTAGCGGCATTGGCAGTAGTGCCGCAAGTTCTACAGGAGCGGTTTGGGCAATGAACGAATTGTTGGATAGACCTTTTTCAAAAGTCGATTTGGTCAAATTTGCAATGGAAGGCGAACGACTCGCAAGCGGTGTGGCCCATGCCGACAATGTAGCCCCTGCCCTATTCGGCGGATTTACTTTAGTGCGTAGTTATGATCCATTGGATGTAATTCCGATTCCTAGTCCCTCAGAATTGTATGCCACCGTTATTCATCCGCAGATAGAAGTGAAAACTTCAGATTCGCGAAGTATTCTGAGAACAAAAATTACCCTGGCCCAAGGAATTAAACAGTGGGGCAATGTGGGCGGATTGGTCGCGGGACTTTTTACATCGGACTATGATTTAATAGGAAGGTCCTTGGTCGACCATATCGTAGAACCGATTCGCTCGATTTTGATTCCGGGTTTTCACGACGTAAAATCCGATGCAATAAAAGCCGGAGCTCTGGGTTGCGGAATTTCAGGCTCTGGTCCTTCGATTTTCGCTTTTGGCAAAGGGGTCGATACTGCTCAAAAAGTTGCACAAAGTATGAAAGAAGTATATAAAAATATCGGTATCGCTTATGACGTGCATGTTTCAAAAGTGAATATTGAAGGAATAAGGCGAATATGAAAAAGACGGAAGGCGGATGGCTAAAATCTTTGAAAAATGAACAAGTTCAAATTTGAAAAACTTATTATTTGGCAAAAAGCCATGGATTTTTGGGAAAATCATCGACCAAATAGCATAGAGTTTTCCTGAAAGAGAAAAATTCAATTTGGCCTCACAGATTCGTATAGCTGTGGATTCGATAGCTTTAAATATTTCAGAGGGTTCTATTGGTCAATCAAATCGGGAACAAATAAAATTTATGGGATATTCAATTCGCTCGTTGGCCGAAGTATTAACCTGCTTGTTTAAAACAAAAAGAAGAAACTACATTGAAGAAACAAAATTTGTCGAATTATATAATGAAGCATACCATCTTATGAACATGATGAGTGCTTTTAGAAAAAACATTAAATAGTTGCCCGTATCGTCATCGGTCTTCTGTCATCGGTCAATTTTAAGAATCAATGAATTTCTACAGCCTAAATAAAAAAGCCCAGAACGTATCATTCAAAAATGCGGTCATTAACGGTATCGCGCCCGATAGAGGATTGTACTTTCCTGAAAGCATAACTCCCCTGCCCGATTCTTTTTTTGGGAAAATCGAAAATTTATCGAATACGGAAATCGCATTTCGGGCCATACATCAATTTGTGGCAGATGAAATTCCGGATGACATTTTAAAGGATATTTTAAAAGAAGTGCTCGACTTTGACTTTCCGATCGTTGAAATTGAAGAAAATATAGCCACCCTTGAACTCTTTCACGGTCCGACCATGGCCTTTAAAGATGTGGGTGCGCGATTTATGGCACATTGTCTTGGGTATTTTTCGAAAGGGGAAAAAAATGAGGTTACCGTTTTGGTAGCCACTTCAGGAGATACCGGTGGAGCTGTAGCAAACGGGTTTCTTGGCGTTGAAGGAGTTAATGTTGTAATCCTTTACCCCAGTGGAAAAGTCAGCGATATTCAAGAACGACAGTTAACAACTTTAGGTCAAAACATTACCGCTCTAGAAGTAGATGGCACTTTTGACGATTGCCAAAAAATGGTCAAGACCGCTTTTTTGGATGAGGAACTTTTGAAAGAAATGAAATTGACCTCGGCCAATTCCATTAATGTGGCGCGCTGGTTACCACAGTTGTTTTATTTTCTGTTCGCCTACAAGCAAGTAAAATCAAAAGGGAAAGAAATCGTTTTTTCGGTTCCGTCAGGGAATTTCGGAAATATCTGCGCAGGTATGGTCGCTCAACGTTTGGGCATGCCGGTGAAACATTTTATCGCTTCCACCAATGCCAATGATACGGTTCCAGAATTTATGCGGACGAAAAGTTATGATCCAAAACCCTCGACCGCCACAATTTCCAACGCCATGGATGTTGGCGATCCTAGCAATTTTATCAGGATTCGACATTTATTTCAAGATGATTTCGAATTATTAAGTAAAACTCTTTCTTCCCACTCCTTCACGGATTCAGAAACTAAAAATGCACTTTTAGAAATCTATCAAAACTCAAAATATATCGCCGACCCCCATGGTGCAGTTGGTTATTTAGGATTAAAAAAACATCAAGAAAACCATCCCGACACTTATGGTATCTTTTTGGAAACAGCGCATCCGGTCAAGTTCTTAGATGTGGTGGAAGAAACCATTGGAAAACAATTGGAAATTCCTCCTCAGATCAAAAAAGTAATGGGTAAGGATAAAAAATCCATCCGAACAATAGAATATGAAGAATTGAAGAAATATCTTCTTGAAAGGTGAACTTTTCGACCATCCTTAAAATACTTTCTTAAAGTTCAACCATGGCATCGAACTATTTTCAATAAATTTGCCCAGCAAAGTTCAAAACATGAAAGATACTGCCTTGTCACAGACCCATGAAGCCCTAGGCGCCAAAATGGTACCCTTTGCCGGATACAATATGCCTGTTTCTTATGAAGGCGTAAAGGCAGAGCATGAAACCGTTCGCAATGGCATCGGGGTTTTTGATGTTTCGCATATGGGGGAATTTTTGATTTCGGGGCCAAACGCTATAGAACTGATTCAAAAAGTGACTTCGAATGATGCATCGAAACTAACTATCGGAAAAGCGCAATATAGTTGTCTCCCTAACGAAACTGGTGGTATCGTAGATGATCTCATCGTGTACCGGCTCAAAGAAGAGCAGTATCTCTTGGTGGTCAACGCTTCTAACATTCAAAAAGATTGGGGTCATATTTCAAAATACAATTCCGAATTCAATGCCGAGATGCGCGATCTTTCAGAAAATTATTCTTTACTCGCAATTCAAGGTCCAAAAGCCATTGAAGCGATGCAATCTTTGACTTCTGTGGATTTATCGAAAATCGAATTCTACAATTTCGTGGTGGCCGATTTTGCGGGAATCGATTACGCGATCATTTCCGCTACGGGGTATACCGGTTCAGGCGGATTCGAAATCTATTGCAAGAACGACGAGGTAAAACAGGTTTGGGACAAAGTATTTGAAGCCGGCGCTGATTTTGGCATCAAGCCCATAGGCTTGGCCGCGCGAGATACTTTACGCTTGGAAATGGGCTACTGTCTATATGGGAATGACATTAATGATACCACTTCCCCATTTGAAGCAGGTCTGGGGTGGATTACAAAGTTCACCAAAGATTTTGTCAACAGTACGGCCTTGGCCAAAGAAAAAGAACATGGCCCCGAACGCAAATTGATCGCCTTCGAATTGGACGATCGCGGAATTCCCCGTCATGATTACGACATCGTAGACTGGCAAGGAAAGAAAATCGGCATTGTCACTTCGGGTACGATGTCTCCCTCACTTGGGAAAGGCATCGGATTGGGATACGTTCCTGTTATTTTCTCTGAGGTCGGAAGCAAGATCAATATCCAAATCCGTAAAAATGCCGTGCCTGCGACGGTGATAAAACTTCCTTTTTACAAAGGATAATTTTCAATGGGGAAAAGTAAGGGGAAGTTCGAGGAAGGAGGAAAAAAAATTCTCATTTTAGGAGGAAGTGGGTTTCTGGGAAATTCCATCTACAAAGAACTCTGCAACTACTTTGATACCTACGGCACTTATTATTCGGCCAGAAGTTCTTTTGAAGAAAACAGGCAATTCTTCCGATATGATATGGAGGAAGACGATATTTTCCGGTTGTTGGAAAAAGTTCGCCCCCAAATTATCATTTCCGCCCTTAGGGGAAACTTTGCCGCCCAAGTGCAGGTACACCGGCACATTGTGGAATATATTTCTAAAAACGATTGTACATTGTTTTTTCTTTCCTCGGCAAATGTTTTCGATGCCTATAGTAAATACCCTTCCTACGAAAATGACAAAACGCTTTCTGAAAGTGTTTATGGGCGATTGAAGATCAAGATCGAGAATATGCTGTTGCGGCTTCCGAAAAAGAAAATGGCAATTTTACGAGTGCCGATGGTTTTTGGCAACGGCTCTCCAAGGATAAAGGAAATCAAGAAATTCATATGGGAAAACGAGCCGGTCGAAGTCTTCCCAAACCTCGTGATGAACGTTACCAATGATGATAAATTGACACAGCAAATCCATTACCTCATTAATCGAAATAAAACGGGAATCTTCCATCTGGGAAGCGGCGACCTTGTGCACCATGAAGATTTTATCAAGGAAGTCGTTGAGCGCATCGGTAATTTCTACCCCATTTACAAAAGGGTCTTTACGACCAACCAGGAACGCTATTTAGCAGTACTGCCCAAGGATAACAAATTACCGAAAAACCTGCAGGTCAATAGTCAGGAAATTATCGACCACCACATTGTGGGTTGATTTTCTTATTTTTAGGAAAAAGAGGAATCATGGGCAAACTTACCGACGAAGAAATAGGAAAACGATTGGAAAATATGACCGGTTGGAAATATTCTGAGGGCGCCATAGAAAAGACTTTTATATTCACAGACTTTAAGGAAGCTTTTTCGATGATGACCAGAATTGCCTTTGAGTGTGAAGCTCAAAACCATCACCCAGATTGGAGCAATGTTTATAAAACCTTGAATGTGCGCTTAAATACCCATGATGCAGGTGGAGTAACCGAAAAGGATTTTAAGTTAGCGGAAAGTATAGAGGGGATTATTGGGAATGAATAAGTTGGAAGTTGGAAGTAAGGAGTAAAAAGTAAGAAGTAAGAAGTAAGAAGTAAGAAGTAAGGAGTAAGGAGTAAGGAGTAAGGAGTAAGGAGTAAGGAGTAAGGAGTAAGGAGTAAGGAGTAAGAAGTAAGGAGTAATCAGTGAGCAGCAGGCGGTAGGCGGTAGGCGGTAGGCGGTAGGCGGTAGGCAAAATTTAAAAACTCTGAACTCATAACTCTGAACTCATAACTTTTTTGAACTCGATACTTGAACTTTTATTTAAATTCGAATTATAGCACGCATTAATTATGGGAAGAGCTTTTGAATTTCGAAAAGCACGAAAAATGAAACGTTGGGCGGCAATGTCGAAGGCGTTTACTAGAATCGGAAAGGATATCGTGATGGCCGTCAAGGAAAGCGGACCAGACCCTGATTCGAATTCTCGATTACGTGCGGTCATTCAGAATGCGAAGTCCGTCAATATGCCCAAAGATAATATTGAACGGGCTATAAAACGTGCCACCGATAAAAACCAGGGCGATTACAAGGAAGTACTTTTCGAAGGGTATGCTCCCCACGGAATTGCCATTTTGATAGAGACCGCCACCGATAACAATACACGTACCGTAGCGAATATCAGAAGTTATTTTAATAAGTATGATGGAAATCTAGGAACCTCGGGGTCGGTAGAATTTATGTTCGACCACAGCTGTAACTTTAGAATTCCTGTGGAGGGCATTGACCCTGAAGAACTGGAATTGGAAATGATCGATTACGGAGCAGAGGAAGTTTTTGTCGATGACGACGGTATCTTGATCTATGCTCCTTTCGAGAGTTTTGGCGACATTCAAGAAGAATTGGAGAATCGAGAATTTGAAATATTGTCCTCAGGTTTTGAACGGATACCGCAAGTCACAAAGCAGTTGACCGAGGAACAAGTTGCGGACGTTGAAAAACTACTCGAAAAAATCGAGGAAGACGATGATGTACAGAAATGTACAGAACGTGTACCATACCATGCAGGAGTAAGCAATGAAATTCTAAATTCCAAGAAAAAGCACGATTTTCAAAATATCTGAGAAAACCTCGGATTTGACTATTTTGGGGTCGAGTGTCAACAGCAAAACCACTCCTATGCATATAAAGGTCACGAGTTAAAAATCCCGAAGGGATTGAACGTTTATAGCACGTCAAAGATTTATTGGCATTCGACCCCGACGGGGTCGCATATCTTTTCTCCTCTCCAAAATGCTATAAATATGGGAATCTTTCGGATTCCGAAAAGTGAGCCTTTCTTGGTTCTTTTATTCTCTCGGTCAAATAACTTTGGCTCTATGCTAATTTAGGAGGGTGATTTATATTATTAACTGATGTTACGCACTAAAACAGTAAATTTCAAGTATGACTGTTAATAACCTTTTAGATTTGTATACGGATTATTTATTGGTAGCCCC